>JACRIL010000072.1 GCA_016235825.1 Planctomycetota bacterium | reverse complement strand
TCTTTACCTGGCCGGAGGATAGGGCAACGCTGGCGAGCGACCCGAGCGCCGGACAGGTGCCATACGGCACGGGCGACTTCCCCCACGGGATGTCGCCTGTTTATCATACTGCCGTTGGCCATATGCGATAAACGCATTTTTTGCTTTCCTGCAATATCCGAACAAATTTCACCCACGTTTTTGGGATGAGAACCGTTTTTCTGAAATCTTTCATCCTGTATGGAATATTTGACTGCCCGAAATGGCTTATTTCTTCATATTTACGTCGAAGGCGGCTAACTTTCTCCTCATATTTTATTGATTTATGAGACTTTTTTATTGTTTTTCGTACTTCATGTTATTTTTCGCCGCCGGCAGGTGGAATAATAATAGAAAAAGGACATGGCGAACATGGACTGGACAACAACCGGCGACGACGAGTTGCTTTCCGCCTTCATCAAAGACCGACAGCAGGAGGCGTTTGCGGAGATAGTGCGCCGTCACGGCCCGCTGGTCATGGCCGTTTGCCGGTCGGTGCTTGGGAACAGCTCCGATGTCGAAGACGCCGCCCAAGCGGTTTTTCTGACGCTGAACCACAAGGCAATGTCGCTCCGGGGCCGTTCCACTTTGGCCAGTTGGCTGCATCGGGTGGCCTGGTATGCGGCACGCTATGAGAAGCGGTCGGCCGCCGTGAGAGCACGGCATGAGCGGGAGGCAGCCATCATGAAACAGAGATCTGCGCAAACGAACAAGGAAAGTGTACCCCAGGACCTGCTGCATGCGGGGCTTGTCAATCTGCCCGAGAAGTACCGGCTGCCTATCATCCTGCATCATCTGGAGGGGCGACCCCAGGAAGAAGTGGCGGACATGCTGGGCAGCAATGTCGGCACGGTCGCAATGCGGCTCAATCGCGGCAGGCAGATGCTGCGGGACCGCCTGGCAAAAACAGGAGCGGCTGTTTCGGTCACCGGACTGGCGGCCGCGATGGCAGACCAGGCCTCCGCCGCCGTTTCGCCGGCATTTGTCGCCTCGGTGACAAAGATGGCGGTTTTCACATTGACCACAAAGGCGACAGCGGCGGGTGCCGCGTCCGCCAAGATTCTGGCGCTTTCGAAAGGAGCTATGAACATGTTGTTGATCGCGAAGGTAAAGGCGGTGGCGTTGCTGGCGGCGGTGGTCCTTTTGGTTGGCGGAACGGCGGCGTGCACCTACATGGCGGTGGCTGCGGCCACGCAGTCAAAACCGGCGGAGTCGCAACCTGCCGCCCACGCCAAACCGGGATCACCCGATAATCCCGTGAAAATTCCGCAAATCAAGGAAGTTGCCGTCGATGGCGATCTGAAGGAATGGAACGACGTCAAGCCTCTGCCTCTGCTTTTCATGAAGAAAGACGCCGGCTCGCTGAAACTGGCATGGACGAAGGACGGCCTGTTCGGCGCGATGTCCGTCAAAAGGGACGAGATCAAGGTCGATACCCAGAAGCCGTGGGCCGGCGATTGCGTCGAGTTATTCATCGAGAAGGACTGCGTCCGCGCGAAAAACAGGGCGGACACGAAAAACGCCGCTCAATATGCCTTTGCCCCGTCGCTGGAAAGCGACGGCGGGAACGGCACGATCGTCGTGGCATGGGGAGCCGACCGCGATAAGGCAGCCGACCTCGCCTGTTCGTGGAAAAAGACGAAGGACGGCTTCGCGCTGGAATTCTCCATCCCGGTCAAGGTGCTCGACCCGGCCAAAATGCAGGAAGGAACGAAACTGGGATTCAACTTCGCGATTAACAAGAACGGCAAGGCGGATGAACTGTTTTACGCCGACACGGACATCGACAACAGCTATTGCACGCCTTCGACCTGGGGCGCGATAATTCTGGACAAATAAGGGCCCTGTTCCCGGCTTGATATTTCGCCGTTTGAAGCCCGGCGAGCCGGTCATCGCAAACCTTGTGAAAGGCCAATGGTATTCAGCGTTGAGAGCGGCAATGAGAGCGAAAAAGACGGTTAACATAACACGATCTCCGATTCCGGAAACCGGCTGGAACGAGGTTCGAGGCCGCCTGGACGAGGCCATCGACGCTCTGCCCGGCAAGCAGCGGGAAGCGGTGATATGGCATTACCTTGCCGGCAGAAGCCTCGGGGAAATGTCAAGCGAGACAGGCATAGTGACAGCAACGCTTCAAAGCCGGGTGAAAGCGGGTCTTGAGAATCTCAGATCGATTCTATCGGCGGGAAACCTGGCGGTTACCGTCGCCGGACTTGGAACGATGCTCGCCGGCAACGCCGTGGACGCGGCGCCGGCCGGACTGGAACAAAAACTCTTTACGGCGATTGCGAACAACATATCCGCCGGCGGATCGGCCGCGGGCGGCATGGTCAACATGGCGATCAAGGAGATAGAAAAAATGATGTTCATGGCGAAACTGAAGATTGCGGCGGGCATTGTGGCAGCGGCGGCGATTGTCGCGGGCACGGGCGGGGCGTTCCTTGCCGCCCAGAACGGGAAACCGGAGATCATAACGGCGACGACCGCCCCGTCGGCGCCGGGCAACGCGACAGTCGTGGAGATCACGGATAAGGTCATCCTCGATGGCGTCACTCGCCTGGGAATCAACATGGAAACCGACACGTATTCTCGCGGAAAGCATAAGGTCAAAAAACGCATTCAGGAGAATTTCGAGGGCACGAGTTACCGGCAGTGCCATTTCGGGCCGGCGCAGGAAGAAGAAGGCGCGTTCACTTGGTACAACATCAGCGATGAGTGGAAGAAAAAACTCGTTGGCGGCAAATTCACGATAATTTCCGGGCCGGCAAAGGGCTCGTCAGGAACCGTAAAGGATGTCGTCAGGAAAAAGACCTGGGACGGCAGGCAGGAAGTGGAGCTGAGCTACATAGTGTTTGACAAGAAGGTCCCGGCCGGCCCGATGAATACCGGCGTGCTCGTCGAAAATCTGTTGCTGAATGAGGGAAATATGGATAAACGGGAGTATTTCAGCAGCAAGCAGAATGAGATATCCATCAACGACGTGCCGCCGGGTTCGTTCGGCTGTGCGGCGCTCAACATGAAGGGAGCTTCTGGACCGAGTTTATATCGCTTCGGGACAATGACCCAGAAATATGCCCAGATGAACGGGACATGGCATGTTGATTTCTGGGCAAAGGCCAAGGAAGGCGATCCGAAACTGAACCTCACAATAACCAACTGCGCCAAACCGCCCGATGTTACACTCGAAAAAGAGTGGAAAAAATATGAACTGACCGCAACAGTCGCCAATATTGCCGATGAGAATACGATAATGTTCGTCGTCTTCAATGTAACAGGCGGCGATATGCTGCTGGATGATGTTGTTATCTGGATGGACGAGGGCGACAAGAATCCCACCGTTTTTCGCGATGAGACGGTCGCCGCGCTGAAAAAATTCAATCCCGGCGTCATACGCTCGCTTCAAATGGGAGGCAACACCATTGATAACGTGCTTTCCACGAAACTTCGATCTTATGCTTACAGGAGTTCCGCCGAGATTTGGTCTCGCGTGTTCAGCCTGCCTGAGTTGTATGAACTTTGTGAATATCTGGGCGCCGAGCCGTGGTACTGTCTGCCCGGAACGCTGCACCTGGAGGAGATGAGGAATTTCATGGAGTATATTGGCGGGCCGGCCGACAGCAAATACGGCAAATTGCGGGTCCAGCACGGGCATCCCAAGCCGTGGACGGAGACTCTGCCGGCGATTCACATCGCGTTCGGAAACGAGGCGTGGAACAATTCATCCTATTACCGAGCCGGAGGATACGACGGTCCGGATTATTGGAAGGACCTGATCGACGAGGGCAAGAAGTCCAAATACTACGCGAAGAACGTAATATTCCATGCCGCCGGATGGGCTAACAACGTCAATCGCAACTTGACGATAATGAAAAACGCCCCCAACGCTGACCGCCTCGCGATCGGGCCGTATCTCATGGTCAGCATGTCCAAGGCACACGTCGATTTGTGCGATACCGACGACAAACTGTTCCGGTGGGTTATGGCGGAGCCGATCCGCCGTTCCCGCATACCAGAAGGCGTGATGACGCAGAACTTCCAGAACGTCCAAAAGGCCGGCATGGAACTGTCGTTCTACGAGGTCAATTATCACATAACCGGCGGCGACGCGCCGCTGGAAGCAAGGAATCGGATCGTAACATCCGCCGGCGGAGCAGTCGGCCTGCTGAATGACATGCTCCTGATGATGAAAGAGGAAAAAGCACGAAAGCAATGCGTCTTCTGTTTTATCCACCCATCCTTCAGAGCCGACTCCGGAGAGGTAAAGCTCTGGGGCACGTGCCTCAACCTCCGCAAGGGCAAGGAGCGTTACAGGCCGACATTCCTCGGCTGCGAGATCGCAAACAGGATCATCGCCGGCGACATGCTGGAGACCGTGCACAGCGGCGCAGACCCGAAATTTTCAGCCACCGGCATCTTCCAGGACAAACCCCAGGTCCAGACTTATGATAACGTTCCAACCGTCTGGAGTTATGCATTCTCCAAGGACAACCGCCGCAGCCTGATCCTGTTCAATCTCGACGTCTCCCAGCCGCTGCCCGTGATAGTCCGTTTCGCCGGCCAGCCGAAGGACGGCGCCGCCACGACGTGGCTTCTGACCGCGGATAAAATCACTGCCAACAACGAGTATGAAACCGGTGAACCGCAGGTTTCGACGAAGGAAGATGCGATAAAAGATTTTGCCTCCGGCCGGAAAATCGTGCTTCCGCCGTTCTCCATGATCGGCCTGTCGTGGGAAAACAAATAAAAGGTGTCCTGCCAAATACGAAGTAAAGAAGAACAGGAGAAAAATGTCCATGGCAAAATTCAAGCTGGCGGCGGGCATTGTGGCTGTGGCGGCGATTGTCGCGGGCGCGGGCGGGGATATCCTTGTCGCCCAAAGTACTGACCGAACAGATACGAAAGCTCCCCTCGCGTTCAAGATCAAAGGGCCGTGCGTTTACGTGTCGTCGCCCGCCGCAAGCCGCATCGATGTGTTTTGGCACGATAATCCGAATGGGTACGGCCCGGACGACGATGCGGGCGTTGTCGGCTACCACGTCTATCGTGACGGCAGAAGGATCGCCACTGTGGAAAAGTCGAGCGGGTTGAATGCCTATCCCGACACCAACCTTTCGCCGGCGACGAAATACGCCTACACCGTTACTGCCTTTGACAAGGCCGGCAACGAGAGCAGACATACCGAACCCGTCAGCGCGACCACGCGCGACAAGCCGGCCCCGAACCTGGACGTCCTTATCAAGCCTTCGAGGACGTCTGGCGTCGCCCCCCTGTCTGTGTTTTTCGACGTCACGGACACGGGCAGTTTCACCGACGGGACTTTCGTTGACGCGACCTGCGCCTGGAATTTCGACGTGGAAGGCGCGGATCCCAAAGGGAAATACCGCCAGGCTCGCGGTTTTGTGGCCGCTCACGTGTTCGAAAACCCCGGCACGTACAAGGTTCGATGCGACGTTTACGACGTCCAGGGCCGGCACGACGCGAAGGAAGTAACCATCAAGGTGGAGGCCTTCTCAGGCCGGACGTACTACGTGGCCGCCAACGGCGCGGACAATAATCCCGGCACGATGGAAAAGCCCGTCCTGACGGTCGCTCACGCCCTGAACAACCTGGCGCAGCCGAACACCAGGATACTGTTCAGGAAAGGCGACACGTTCGAGATAACCAGAGTTGACTTGTCGAACAAAGGTGGTCCGGTCATCATCGGCAGTTACTCGGACCCCACGAG
>JACRIL010000071.1 GCA_016235825.1 Planctomycetota bacterium | reverse complement strand
GACAGCTTCGGGAAAAGTCGGCGCAGACCGAGGCCCTTATCAGACAGCTTGAAGAAAAGGCCCAGCGCGAGGCCGTTCGCCGGCCCCCGCCGGTCCGGGAGCCCATCCAGCTCCGTCAGGACAGGCCGGCGCCTGTCGTCATAAGGTTCAACCACATCTCGGCCGGCTCGTTCGTAAAGACGCTCGATCAGCTTGCCCGCAACCCCAAGGTCGCCGAGGCCTTGAAGGAAATGCCATGGGCCTTGAACGAGGAAGCCAACGCCGTGGTCATGATCCTTCCGCCGGAGGCCGCGGAAATGCTGACGAACATGGCAAGAGAACTCGATCAGCCCAGCCAGTATCACAAGGCTGCGCCGCGCCATGATTTGAAGTTCAATCTGCCTGTGCCGCCGGGCGTATCCGGACCGATCCACAGGCCCGGTGCAGAAGCTGCGCCAGGCAGACCGGGAGCGCATGTAATGCCCGGTCAACCAGGCGCACGTGTAATGCCCGGCCAGCCCGGCGGCTGGCCTATACCGGGTACAGGCATCACCATCCCCAGCCCGATGCAACCCGGCGCCTCATGTCCAATGCAGGGAATGAAGAACATGCCTGGAGCCATGCCCGGCGCATGTCCGATGCAGGGCGGCCAGTGCCCGATGCAGGGCATGAAGGACATGCCCGGCGGCCAGTGCCCCATGCAAGGCATGATGAAGGCTATGCAGGGCGGCCAGTGTCCCATGCAAGGCATGATGAAGGCTATGCAGGGCGGCCAGTGTCCCATGCAAGGCATGATGAAGGCTATGCAGGGTAGCGGCCAGTGCCCGATGCAGGGCATGAAGGACATGCCAGGCGGTCAGTGCCCCATGCAAGGCATGAAGGGCATGTCCGGCGGCGGCCAGACCGGCGAGATAAAAGTTATTATTGATGGCGTGGAAGTCAACCCCGAGACTTTCATGAGACCTCTTCCCGGCCCGATGCCGATGCAGCCCGGCCCTCATGCCATGCCCGGCGCAGCCGCTCCCGGTCCGATGCGGCCCGCCGCACAGGAACGCATCGCACCAAAGATTGCCGAAGCCATGGAATTGCTGGAGTCCGTCCTTAGAAATCAGCCCAATCCCAGGATCGCGGAGTTGGTCAAGGCCCTGCAAGCGGCCATGAAGGAGCAGGCCGGCCAGAAGCAGATCATGATCAAAGAAGAGATTGAAAGGGACCAGAAACGCCACGATGCTGACAAAGAAAAAACGCAGGACAGGGGCAGATTCAGGATCATGCTCAAAGATGATGACGATGATGATGACAAAGATTGATTGACCGGACAAGTTTGCATAGATTTTCCGCTCTCGGGCGGGTCCAATCGGGCCCGCCCGAATTGTTTCCGAAATTCTGCGGGATTCCGGCCAGTGAGCCGATACGATGAAATGCGGCAGCATGTGCCGTTCTGATGGAACACGATCAATACAATTCGCACCGGGATTCAGCCGAGCCGTTCGTTCTGGGCCCCCGCGGCCCTCTGGGCGACGGCGACCAGGCCGCCGCGACTGATACGTCGTACAGCAACATCCTGGCTGGCCTGAGGCAGTGGAGCGACCAGTTCGTCCGGTTGCGGCAGATCACCGAGCGGATAAACCGCGGCCTGATGCTCGACGAGGTTCTCGAGTACGCCTACCAGGAGATCCGCAAGGTCATCCCGTGCAATCGCGTCGGCTTTTCCCTCCTGGACGAGACGAACCAGGCGGCCGTGGCGTACTGGGAACATTCGGACAGGCCGACGGTACTCAAGACGGGCTATCGCGCCGCCCTGGCGGGTTCATCGCTACAGATCATATTCGAGACGGCCAGACCAAGGATCATCAACGATCTGGAGGCGTATCTCCAGGAAAACCCCCACTCGCATTCGACCCGCCTGATCGTGCAGGAAGGGATGAAGTCGTCCATGACCTGCCCGCTGATCGCGCAGGGCAAGCCGATCGGCTTTATCTTCTTCGACAGCGACGCGAAATTCGCCTACTCGAACGTGCACACTGGGTTCTTCGCCCAGCTTGCCGGACAGCTCTCGATGATCGTGGAAAAAGGAAGGCTTTATTCGGAGTTGGCGGAGCGGAAGGCCATCATCCAGAAACAGAACGAGAAATTGACCTACGATCTCCAGATGGCGCGGAAGGTCCAACGGGCGATGCTGCCTGCCGGTCCGCTGAAGATCGCCGGGCTGGAACTGGCTTTGGAGTATCGCCCCACCGACCATATCGGCGGCGACGTGCTGAGCGTCGTGCCGCTGGCCCAAGGTCGGACCATCGTGTTTTTGGGCGACGTGATGGGCCACGGCGTGCCTGCGGCCCTGATAATGTCGGCCGTCAACGCCGCCGTCAGGTCGCAGGTGTTTCTGGACCCCTCGCCGGTGAAAATTCTCGAGGCGGTCAACAGCATGATGCGGAACTTTTTCGACGGACACTTCGTAACGGCGGCCTGCAGCCTGATCGACGTGCCGGCCGGCGACGCCGCCCTGGCCCTGGGCGGACATGCCAGCCCGCTGTGGCTGCAGACGGCAAACGGGAATATCGTCGAGCCGGGTCTGAGAGGCTCGCTGCTGGGCCTGGACGAGGTTGTCGAACTCGAGCAGGCGACCTTCCGGCCGGCGCGGGGCGACCTGCTGCTGTTCTACACCGACGGCATCGTCGAGGCCTTCGACAGGGATAACAAACTCTACGGACTCGACAGGTTGAAAGGCCAACTGCTCGCGCGCGCCGATGACAAACTCGACAGACTGCTCGGCTCAATCCTGCACGATCTGCTCGATCACTGCGCGGGCCGGCCCCTCACCGACGACATCGCACTCCTGGCCGTAAGGTTCATGACGAAATAATGGAAATCCGGTTTACCTCCCGCGGCCGGTGGCATGGTTGGTTTTCGCGGCAAGAGGTAAAAACGGGCGCCACTGCTCGCATCTGTTTGCAAGCATGTTCTTTTTTAACGCGGTTCGGGAAAGCAAAGGAATGTTGCAACGATCAGAACATATATGCGGGCGGGAATGAAAAGAGAACATGGCTGGTGTCGTTCGTGGCACGGGCATCTTGCCTGCAACGTTAAGAATAAAAAATGCAGGCGGGACGCCCGCACCACAAGAGGGCAAAACATTGTTTGGTTTTTCCCACGTAACTGACCCATTACCTGCGGGATCGAAAAAGCCTGTCAGATATGGCGACCTTTCCTCACAATAGCTGGTTTTGCCCGCCCGATGACACGAAAGCAAAATGTGCGGCCCGCGGATTTACCGCCGTCAATCCTGCCTGGGCAACGGGGCGGTTCTGGCTGGCGGGGCGGCCGGAACGGTCGCGGGAGCCGGCGCCTGGACAGAGGCAGGCGCCGATGCGGGCGGGTTTGGGGCGGACGATCCGGGCGGATTATCGACAGCCGCGTCGAAGGGTTTGGGCAGCGGCGGCTCGGGCCTGGCCGGCTGGCTGGGCGATATCGGCACGCCGGGCATCCTGACCGCCGTGGTCTGCCGGATCGTACCGGCCTGCCCGGTTGTTGGCGTTTCTGCCGGACGGGTGGCGGGCCTTGTCGCCGGCCTGCCGGCCGGGACCGCGGCGGGCTGGGCGAGCAGGAAATTCTCCCTGCTGTCCAGATATTCATTCAGCAGCACGTGCAATCCCCTGACCGTGTGCATGTTGACTCTCATGCCGGCGTCTGGGCCGAACTTGTACCGCCTCGCGCCGACCACTCGGCAGGCGTCGCGGTCGTTGACGATCAGCACGGCCGCCGGCTCGTCCTGGCCTGCGACGTAGAAATTTATCCCCTGGTCCTCCGGCAGATACCACACGCCGTAGCTCTTGCTCTTGTTGATGGCGTGCCATATCCAGTCTATAAGCTCCGGGTCGTAGACGGGCACCTCCACATAGTCATCGAGCGGCTCGCTGTATTTCCACAGCACGACCCGCTCGGCGGCCTTTTTCGTAACGCCGAGTTTCTTCAGCTCGCCGGCCAGGTCCTTGGGCGGCCCGCTGCAGCCGAAAAGCAGACCGGCCTGCACAGCCGCGATCACGCCAACCACCAATCGGACATGCCGGCAGGAATTTTTATCGCTCAAATTGGCCATAAATCGTTTATCCGTATCCTATATTGATTTTCGTCGCTTCGACTCAATATATTAACATATTTATGCGGGCTATCGCGTACTGGTTCATCCTTGGAGCCTATCCGGATAGGCTCTTAATTGGATGAGCGTCCAATTAAGCCTGAACCGGTGCGCCTTCGATAGCCTTTCGGGTAAAACAGCCTGTTAATTTATACATAATCTCCCGGATGTGCATGGGAAATCGCCGCTCCGCCGCGGCCAGATTTCAAACCAGTTTTTCCGTCATACCGCGGCCGGTGAGGGCCTTCATGTAATTGGCCCGCTCGAAGGCTGACGGTTCGGGGCAGTTCTTCTGGCTGAGTATGCCCTTGATCGCTCCGACCGACTCGTATCCCTTGCGTTCGAGATATTCCGCCAGCCCCTTGGTCAGCGTAGTCAGATGGCTGATGCCGTTCTCCAGCAGCGTCGAGCAGAGCATCGTTACGTCGGCCCCGGCAAGGAGCGTCTTGACGACATCCTGGGGCGAATAGATACCCGTAGTCGCCGCCAGCGAGGCCTTGATCTTGCCGAACATTATCGCGATCCATCGCAGGGCCAGCCGGCCCTCAAACGGCGTGCTGAGCTGGAGGTTCGGCGTTACCTGCAACTCCTCGATGTCGATGTCCGGCTGGTAGAACCGGTTGAACAGCACCATGCCGTCCACGCCGGCCCGGTCCAGCCGCAGCAGCATGTTGGCCGTCGAGGAAAAGAACGGCGACAGCTTGATCGCCGCCGGAATGCTCACGCCTTCCTTGACCGTCTGATAGACCCACGTATAGACCTTTTCGACATGCTCGCTGGGCAGATTCGGGTCCGTCGGGATGTAATAGACGTTCAACTCGATCGCGTCCGCCCCGGCCTGCTGCATCAGCGAGGCGTAAGATGCCCAGCCGCGGGCCGACACGCCGTTGAGCGAGCCGATGACCGGTATGCCGACCGCCTTCTTTGCCTGGCGGATGTGCTCCAGATATTCGTCCGGCCCGGCCCGGTACTCCCCTGCCGCGGGAAAATAGCTCAGCGACTCGGCGAACCTTTCCGAGCCATGCTGGAGATAGTAGTCCAACTCGGCCGCCTCGTGTTCGATCTGCTCTTCAAAGAGCGACCAGAGCACCACCGCCGATGCCCCGCAATCCTCCATCTGCCTTATCCTGCCGATGTCCTGGCTCAGCGGGCCGGCCGCCACTACCAGCGGATTCTTCAACTTCAATCCCATGTATGTCGTCGTAAGGTCCATAGCCGGCTCCTTTCTGTTTTTCCTGCCCGTCTCCATAGCATTCTATGCCCAGCCCGGCCAGCCGGCACGGCCTTTCCGGACTCTATGGCTTCAAGAGCATATCCAGGCAGACCGGGAAAACAAGGTCGACCACAAGGTCGGGCCAAAAGGGTCGGGCCAAATGGCTTGACTGCCCCGGCCGGCCGATGTATTATTCCTGTCCTCTGGGAAGTTCGCGTTTTCGCGGTCCAGGCCAGTCGCATAACTTTGGAATTTGCACAAAGCGGCAGCAAACGCCCCCATCGTCTAGCGGCCTAGGATATCAGGTTCTCATCCTGGAGACCGGGGTTCGATTCCCCGTGGGGGTAATGCCAGCGGTCCGGTGCATTTGCGCCGGACCGCATTTTTTTGCAATCCGCCGCAAACTCCAACTCCGTCAAGGCGTTATGATTTTCCTGCGATTCGCTGCATTTTTGTGCATCCGCCTGCTGCATCGCATTTTTCGTCATTTCCGGGATTTCGTGCACCGGATTTTGCAGCACCCGTTCAGACCCCGTACCATTCCCGCCCGCCGCATCCTGAAAATGATCTTCCGTGATCATCAGGTAATGCTTGCGGGCGATGGATTCTGAATTGCCCATCCACTTGGCGACCACGTAACCGGGAAATTTTTGTTCAAGCTCCGTCTGCCGACTCGCCCGCAGGTTGTGAAAAATCCGGGGCCACGCCGCAAGCCCGGCCTTTTTGATGTACCGCTTGAATTGCGTGCTGAGGTTCTGATTGTCGAAGCGATACCGGGTTATCACGGCCGGTTCG
>JACRIL010000003.1 GCA_016235825.1 Planctomycetota bacterium | reverse complement strand
TATTACGCAAGTGCTGGACAATCAACATGTTACGTTGATGGCTGCCATGCCGCAATTGCCCATGCAGCGATGCCCGTTCCAATATGGGTGCAAACCCTTGGAAACCGGGCCTTTTAGCTACCGAATTATCGGACAGCCTCAACAAGTAGCACGCCCTACAACTACAACTGCGCCGGACAAGCCGCGCAGGACAGATAGCACCAAACTATTACGGTTTCGGAATCATGCTGAGCATGAAGATGAGTGTGAAGATGCCGATGGTCTCAGCGATGCCGATGGCGATGATGAGGAATGCCAGGCCTTTGCCTTCGCTGTCGGCCAGGCAGCGGCAGGCGGCGGCGCCGATCATCCCCTGCACCCAGGCGCTGGACAGTTCGCCCAGCCCGGTCGCAAGGCCGATGCCCAGCAGCAGTCCGCCGTTAGCGGCCAGAGCGGCTGAGTGCTCGGGTTTGAGAAACTCGCTCATTGCGACCATGGCGATCATGGCGTAGAGGGTCTGCGACAGCGGGGCGCCGACGAACAGCAGGTACATAAAGTTGAGGCGTTTGCCCGATCTGGCGTCTTTGGCCCATGAGCCCGCCGCGGCCATGCCGGCCCAGACGATTCCAAGGGTGCTGCCTACAGCGCCAAGCCCGACCACCATAACCACGCCGATCTGTCCAAATATTGTAGTTATCATTTCGCGTCCTTTGATTGTCTTGCGAACGGCTCATAAGGATATCCGTTCCACTGCATGCCCAGGTTGTTCGAGAATTCAAGCACATTGAGTCTCACGCCGTGCGCCAGCAGCGCCAACATGCACAGCGCGATGTTGAACGCGTGGCCGACGATGAGGATTATCACGACTGCCGGGATGAATGCAACCCCTTTGGCCATATTATTGAAGGTGGTCGCCATGACCGCTCCGGCCAGCCCGATCGCCATCAGGCGGACGTAGCTGATGGTGTCCGACAGCGCGCCGATGGTGGGGAGAATCTGAAGCGCCAAGCCATCGATCAGAACGCCCTTGATCGTCGGCCTGCCTGACCGGGCGAATATCACCATTATCGCTGCGCCGAAAATCATCAGATAAGGGTAGGGCGTGCCCCAGCCGAACGGGTCCTTGAGCACCAGCATGTTGACCAGTCCGTACATGCCCCAGAGGAACACCGCCCAGCCGACGTTGCCCAGGCATCGGGGGTCGGGAAAACTTACCCGCGCCCGCCACAGGTGAGCGGCGCTGAGATGGATCGCCCCGATCAGGAAGCACAGCCTCTGGAGAGTCTGCTGCGACTGGCGGTCGAAATCGACGCTGAGCAGCTTGAATTGCGCCAGAAAACCCGCCGCCTGCGCCCAGATTCCGCCCGCCCCGGCCAGATCCTGCTGCGACATGCCGAAATAGCTGAACGTGATGACGCCCCAGACCAGCGTCGTCAGGCCGAACACGATGAGCAGTTGCGTCATGTGCGAGCCGATCCGCCGGGCCATGCCGCGATAGAAGACGGCCGGCAGCAGGATGAACAGCAGGCCGTAGCCGCCGTCGCCGATGAGCATGGCGGCGAAGATCGGCAGGGCGAGCATGAACGCGCCGGTTACGTCGTGCTCGCGGTAGCCAGGCGTGATGCCCAGCAGGTTCAGCAGGCCGACGATTGGCCTGGCCCACCGCGGCGGACGGAGCAGCGTGGGCGGTTCCTCGTCCGGCCCCGGTTCGAGCGTGTGCACCGCCGCGACAAGGCCGGCCCGGCGAAGGTCGTCCTGAAGACGCCCTGCAAGGCCGCACAGCGCCCAGCCCTGTATCGCAAATATTTTCTCGTCGTCCATGCCGCTGCGATGGGCCTTTGCCCAGTCGGCGTCGGATCGCAATCGGTTGAGATGAGCCTGCATGTCGGACTTCAGCCAGGCGAGTTCGGCCAACCGCAAGGCGCCGCGCCGCTGGTCTTCCTGAATCTGGCTGGCCTCGGCCAGCAGAGACGGACGGTCGTGGGCAGGGGGCGCAAGTTCCTTAAAACCATCCGGCAGATTTTGCCTTTGCTGCGCCTGTTGCGGTTTTTGCGGATCGGCTTGGCCGGCGAGTTTGTCGACCGTGGCCAGCAAAACCGTTTTTCGCCCGATTCGGCGGATGATGTGGACGCACTGAGCCTCGATTCGGCCGACGGCGTCTGCCGGACCGATCAGAAAACGCACGTCGAGCCCGGCCTTCCGGAGCGAATCAAGCTGGCCGGTCCGCGTGTCGTCCCAGATTTCGGCCTGCTGGGCCTGCCTGGCGAGTTGGCCCAGTCGGACGATCTGTTCAGTTGACTGCTGCTGTATGCCGAGTATTTCCCGGCAGGCGTCCATCGGGTCGATAGCGGCGGGCCTGGAGGCCGACGGCTTGACGTCCGATGCTATTTGTATCGCACGGCCGAGCTGGCCGATGGCAAACAGCGTCTTGTCGTCGGCCCGCGCCCGATGCGGCTCGACCGGCACGATGTGCAGCACGCCCAGTTCGCGCATCGCATCCAGCAGCCGATCCTTCTGGCCGGGCGACGCGGCGACGAAGACTTTTTCCATCTTTGCAATCATTGCGGCGGCTCCCCCGTTACATGTTCCGACTGGAGCGTGGCCAGGACCGGTTCGTCGGCGAGAATTCTCGCCTTGGCCATCTTGGCCCGGCCGACGGCGGCGGTCATCTCGTCGCCCAGGCGGATGCGGATCCGCCGGATCGCCTCGCGGGCCTGCGGAATCTTGACCTTCTCGAAGAGGTTCACCCGCTGAATCACCCTGGCCAGTTCGTACCGGAGTATCTCAAGCTGGGCCGTTACGACTTCCAACTCCGCCTGGCGGCGACTGATCTGCCGCAGATCGGCGACGGCGCGGTCCACCCAGGCGGGCGTGGCGAACAAACTATAGACGGCCTGGGGAAAAAATATTTCGCCGATTGTCGGCATGGCCACGCCGGCGATGTTGACGGTTTTTCGTTTGACCTCTTTCGGTTTCGCCAATTCAGGCACGTTCAGGCCGGCAAAGTCGCCAAGGGCCGACCTGAGCGGCTCGAACGCCTGCCGGGCCGCCTCCAGCGCCGCGGCGACCTCGGCCTGCCTCTGGCGAACCTGCCGGATCACCATCTGAAGCTGTTGCTGCTTGAGCTTGAGCATCGGCAGATAATGGCGGAACCGGCGCAGCGCGTCCCGCTGCTTCTTCAACTCCGGCCGGGTTAATCGTATCTTCTGCATTTGTGCCTAAAATTCTCCGCCAAATCTCATTTCTTGTCCGTCGCCGGCTGGGACGATGCTTTTGGGAAAATACGTAGGATTGAATATGCTATATTTGTATTCATCCGGAATGTCATCAAAAGAGTATATCATTGCTTGCGACAATGGGAAAAACTGATCAGGTATTGATGTCCAGACCTTCTTTTCAGTATCAAATTTCAGTTTTACAGAAATATCTATCCGATAATTCAGATAAGGCATTGTCGAAAGGAGTTCTCGTGCCTTTTCAGTCCTCATAGGATCAATATTCTGATCGTTCTTCATCCATGGCGTTGGCAGATTGTTCCACCCCACCCCCAATTTTCTTGGGCCGCCTCTACCATAACATGTCGGGTCAAAAAAATGTGCTCTCCATGGCTTCATGCCTTTGGGGGGCGGCGGGATATTCGTTTTCCCAATAACAGCACATCGCATTTTGATGAATATGGTAAGTTCGATTGTCGCTTGATTGAGCATCGACGAGTTATTTTCAAAATGAATGTTATGGGACCACAAAGGCGACCATTGATACGATATCTGCTGGGCGAGTATATATCTGTCAGTCCATTCTTTCCTTATGGCATTCTTTGGAATGCATTTGAGTCTTTCAGTTAAATCAAAAGGCAATAATTCAGGCACTGTGAAATCATCAAGGGGAATATCTCTGGGCTCGGGTTTGTATACCGAATCTTTGGTATCTGGTACTGAGTCAGGGAGATTTTTCGAGTCATCAGGAATAAAAAACATTACTCGATCAAATTTGTATTCCTGGAAGAATATTTTATTGTCATATTCCGCCGCCTTTTTGTTGTCCTGGGCGATTCCCTCCTCGGCAAATTTCAGGATGTCTTTTTTAATTTGTTGAATCTGATCGGCTGTTGGCTGCGATGCCGGGATATCAGTCTGGCATCCAGCGGCCACAAACGCGAAGGCAAAGGCGGTAAGCATCATGGTCGTGCAGATGGCTGTTAGCCCGGCAGGGCGTTTGATAGTAGCCCCGTCCGGAGCGAAGTCCGTCGGAGCTTTAGCGAAGGCGGACGAAGCGGAGGGCGGGGTATCGGGGGGCGTATAATTAGAGCCCCTTGTGGGCGATTGAATGGCAGATATATTTCCCGGCGATATTTTCCCCTCGCAATAAATAAATGCAGCATCCGAAATCATCGGCCGGGGTTGTCTGGTATTTTGGCATGTCTGCCTGTGGCGGGAACGAAAAATGGGAACATCATTGGATGAATGGGTTTCCCCAGGGCGTTGCCCTGGGCTGTCATATTGCGCCACGTTGTGGCTTAAAAAACCGCCAGAGGTAGGGCGTGCAACTTGTTGCACGCGGAAAATTGTGTCGCGCAACGGGCTGCGCGACATGCATGCCGTATTTTTCACAAAAAGAGCAAATATTTTGCCGAAAACCGTCGGTTGGGATATTCCGGTATTCAGGCATGTCTGCCTGTGGCGGGGACGAAAAATGGGAACATCATTGGATGAATGGGTTTCCCCAGGGCGTTGCCCTGGGCTGTCATATTGCGCCACGTTGTGGCTTAAAAAACCGCCAGAGGT
>JACRIL010000070.1 GCA_016235825.1 Planctomycetota bacterium | reverse complement strand
CCACGCACAGTTGGCTGTTCTTCTGCCGCAGGCTGCGGGTGCGTTATGAAAAACGGGACGATATTCATCAAGCATTCCTCATCATCGGCTGCATTCTGATCTGCTGGTGCAAGATTCAGAGGTTTTGTTAGAGTGCCTAAGTATATTCATCGGCCGGCGATAAGTCAAGCCTTGAATAACCGGCTTTTCAAGCTCCTCTTCCCACGCCCCCCATAACTGGGGCATTGCCCGGCTTTTGCCGATTTTAATAAGTCCCGGAAATATCCCGGATATTCCGATATAATGATGGCATTCCATGATTTTTATTACCGGCATCCGACAGACGTTGAGTCAGGCCCGTCTGAACCGCCATGAGATCGGCGGCTCCCTGGGCGATCTTGGGACTTTTCTGCCGTTGCTGCTGAGCATGGCGGCGCAGAACGGCCTGAGCTTCGCCAGCGCCCTGTTTTTCGCCGGCATATTCAACATCACCACCGGGATGTTCTTCGCCATTCCGATGGCGGTGCAGCCCATGAAGGCCATCGCTACGGTGGCCATAACCGAGGGCCTGACCGTGCCGCAGATACTGGCTGCCGGAATCACGGTCAGCGTCATAACGCTCTTTCTGGGTGCGGTCGGGCTCATAGACCGCATCAACAGGCTGATCCCGAGGTGCGTGGTGCGCGGAATTCAACTGGCGTTGGGACTGTCCCTGCTGGTGAAAGGCATGCAGATGGTCGCGGGCACAAATACGCTGGCTGCGCCCGACAGTTGGCTGACCGGGGCAATCGCGTTTGTCATTGTGCTGGCCCTTTTCTTCTCGCGCCAAATACCGTCGGCTTTGGTCCTTTTTGGGGCCGGGATACTGCTGGCCGTCTGGAAAGAACCGCAGATACTCGGGACTCTGCACATTGGCATCTCGCTTCCCGAATGGACGCCGTTGAGTTGGGGCGATTTTGTCGAGTCTTTCCCGAAGGCCGCCCTGCCGCAGATACCTTTGACGACCCTGAACTCGGTGGTGGCGGTCTGCGCGCTTTCAGCCGGGCTCTTTCCGGAACGGGCTGCGGCGCCGCGAAAAGTCGCTGTCTCCGTGGGTCTTATGAACCTCATCGCGGCCCCGTTCGGCGGCATGCCCATGTGCCATGGGGCCGGAGGGCTGGCAGGCCAGTACCGCTTCGGGGCGAGGACCAACGGCTCGATACTCTTTCTGGGCGCCGTCAAGCTGTTGCTGGCCGTTTTTCTGGGAAGCTCGCTGATGGCGTTCTGCGGGGCCTTCCCCAAGAGCGTGCTGGGAGTCATGCTGATCGTCGCCGCGCTGGAGCTTGCCATGGTCGCCCGCGACCAGACCAATCGCCTTGACGCCATGGTAATGCTGCTGACGGCCGGGGCCTGCCTGGGCCTCAACAACATCACTTTCGGATTTCTGGCGGGGATGGCCGTGTTCCTGGTGCTTCGCGCGTGCATGCCGCGAAATTACGATGAACGCCGGTAGACGCCCGAATAAAGCTAATCACGAATGAATGTTTCATGAAAAATTTTCGGCTGTGGTTGTTTGGAATTTTGGCACGTCTGCCGGTGGCGGGATCGAAAATCAAAAACTTCATTGAATGGAGTATTATCAAACGCCCTGGCGGGCTGAAAATTTCTGCACCATGAAAATTGGCCATGTTCCAGAAATCGCCTTTTCACCGCCGTATCGTTGTTCGTTCATGCCGATGCCCGAAAAATACAGCGTTGTCGGGACAATAGCCGGTATTATCTCGGCGGCTGGTTGTTCTGGGCCTTGAGTTGTTCGGCGTTTTCGACCAGCTTGTCGGTGCCGGGCAGGACGAGTTTTTCGAGCTTGTAGTGCAGGTATCGCTTGTCCTGAATCTTCTGGGGCGACAGTTCGGCGAAGAAATCCCACGGCGGCAGATCGTACCACTGCGGGTTGAGCCTGGCGTGGGTCTTCAGCGTCTTGCGCCCTTCCAGCCGAAGGACGACGTCATAGTCGCCGCTCCAGATGTAGCTGAACGTAACGGGCGTCCTGCCTTTTTCCACGTCGTTGACAAAAACCAGCGCTCCGGCCGGCTCGGACGTGATAGTCATGGTCCGTTCGATGCACCCAGCCAGGGTCAAAGATGTCAACAACGCCGCAATTGCACATAATTTGTTCATTTGTAGGGCCTTATACCAAAGCATATGCCTGTTGACAAGCAAAAAATCCATTTTGCTCCGATTAAACTGGCCTAACTGTTATCGGTTAGAGCCTATCCCAATAGATATGCGGCTCCCTGTATCTATTGGGATAGGCTCTCTATATAATCAAAATGATGAACATGGACAAGCCCAGAACCGCCAAAGGCCGGGACGACCCGTTTGCCGTCCAGTTCAGCGTTTTTCTGGCTGCCCGGTCGGCGCAGTTCAAGGACGTGCTGGACCTGCTGGCCGAGCAGGAGCTGGAGGTGCTCGGGTTCGACATGGAAGACCACGCCGACCTGGCCCTGATGCGGATAATCCTGAACAACCCGGCCAAGGCCCGCGCCGCCTTCAAACAGGATTCCGTCGCGTTCACCGAAAACGTGGTCGTGCTGGTCGAACTGACGGAGGAAGTTACGATCGCACAGGTGATCCTGCACCTGATGCTGACCGAACTGACGATAAACCGGGTCTTCATGCTGTCGGTCAGGCATAACAACAATCCGATTTTGGTCGTCCACGTCGATTCGCCCAGCCTGGCGACGCAGGCCCTGCTGCGAAACGGCATGAGCGTGCTGGGCCACGAGGATTTTCTGGACGCCGATTGATGCTGCACTGCTGCAATATAAATGTTCCGCCCCAAAGGGGCGAAGGGTTGTAGCCGCGGGTGGAGCGGCGCTGCGGCGAAGCCGCGCGACGCGGAACCCGTGGAAATGGATTCTGTTTTTTTCTCGCCCCGACGGGGCGAAGGAACCGTTGAACATGCCACAAGTTTCCTCCGCCCCGGCTGGGGCGGGTTCGCTAAACGACTTTATCCACGGGTTTCGCTTCCGGCTTCGCCAAGGCTACGCCGGACAAGTCGCCCGCCTGACGGCGGTCTTCGCTCCACCCGCGGCTACAACCCGTTGCACCTCCGGTGCTGATTCGCCGTGCTTGGAAAATGGCAATTTATATAACTGATCCGAGAAAAAATGGCTATCCGGACATTTCTGGCCCTGGACCTTGACGAAGAAATAAGGCGGCGGCTTGCCGACCTGCCGGATGGCCCGGTCTTTGAGCCGGTGCTGAATCCCCGCGACATAAAAATAAACTGGATCTCGCGGGCCAATCTGCACGTTACGCTGAAATTCCTGGGCGACGTGCCGGATGAAAAGATATCGGAAGTCTGCGTGATCGCCGGGCGGGTCGCGGCTGGTTTGTCCGGTTTTGAGTTCGACGTGTGCGGCGTCGAGGCGATCCCGCCGGATGAAGGCCAGATCAGGATGTTTTGGGCCGGCGCGGCGGATGATTCAGGCGCGTTGGAACAACTGCACGCCAAGTTGGACGAGGCACTGTCGGGCATGGGTTTCAAGGAGGAGAATCGCCGGTTCCGGCCGCACGTTACGCTCGCACGGATCAAATTCGCCCGCAACGCCCCCGCCGTCCGCCGGGCCGTCGCCTCGTTGGCCGGCCTCCGCTTCGGCCTGCAAGCCGCCGACCAACTCACCGTCTACGGCAGCACACTCGGTGAGGCCGGACCAGTCTATACGCCGCTGGCTCAACTTCCATTTGCCGCGACAACATGAATAATATGCCGCGTTGATGGAATGTGGCATTCACCTTATGATTCCTGTTTTTTTGGTTCTCATCCCCCAAACGTGGTGAATAAAATGGCGGAGTCTATTCTAATCTCTGTTCGGGTTGACAAATTTATATTGGCCCTTGTTTTCCTTGGCGATTTTTTCCAGTATCTGGGTTGCCAACGGCTGGATGTTATAAAAGATTGTGTTTATCACAATCTGGTTCTCCACGGCCGGATTCCGGTCCTTTATCGCATTGAGTATCTCCTCGTTATTAAAAAACTCGCCGTCGCTAAGCAGATATATCACCTTGTCGCCCTTTGCGTCCTTGAGTATTTTGAATGCCCGCTTCAGCGCCGGCACGGGGTTGGTGCCGCCTCCGGGCGTGATATTCTGAAGAAAAGTGGAGGCCGCCGTTTTGTTCTCGTTGTTAGCCGCCACAAGTTGCTTGGGCGGTTTTTCCGCAACGTTGGTATCGTAAAATATCACATGGAAGGTCTGCGTGCCCTGCAACTGATCTATCGAATTGAGCAACTCATTGCGGAGAGTATTGAACTTATTGCCTGCCCCCATCGAGCCGGACTTGTCTATCACAAAAACAAACGTCGCGGCCTTGCCCTCTAATCCCATAAAAGAAATCCCGCCCTCATTGCCGGGCTGGTCGGCCGGCTTTTTGATCTTCTCGACGGTTGACGCCGGCTGGCTTGCGGCCGCCGTCGGCTGGGGCAGCGTTCGCAACGCAAGCCGGACAATTTCCGGCGGCATGGGCGTCTGAGACGGCTTGTCCTTCGCCTCCAGCACTGACGACTTCGGTGTGTCTTTCGCGGGCGGCGCCTGAAGCTTTTCGCCCTGACCGGAAAGGTCTTTCATCTTCGCGACAATCGCTTCAATCTGCGGCTTGCATTTGTTTTCAATGTCGGCCAGGACCTGATTGAGTTGCTGCATGTGTGCGTTTTTGCCGGCGGCGTCGCCTGGATTTGCGTCAGCACCGGGCGCCTTCGTTGTTTTCCCGTCAGGATCGCTGATAAGCCCATCCTGATTGGCAGATGCCTTTTCCCACTCCGTTTTTGCCTTTTTAAAATCCGCAACCGCCTTTTCCAGATCATTGATGGTTGTGGCCTTGTCGATTTCCACGGATAGCATCTGGATAAGGCATCGGGCATATGCGATCCTTGCGTCGGCAGGGTCAAGTTTTGCGGCCCGGTCTATAGACTCCAATGCCCCCTTGAAATTCTTCTGCAGCATTCTGACGTACGCCAGCCAGAAATGGGCCTCGGCTGAATCCGGCTTTTTGGCGATTGCAGTAATGAACGCGGCCGAGGCAAGCTTGTAGTTTGCTGCGCCAAGATGCGCCCTGCCAAGGGCGAGAAAATAAACCGGATCGTTCATGTAAGCCGAACCGATTCCGGAAAGATATTCCAATGCCTTGGGATATTCGGCATTGTCGATCAACCTGTTTATCTCGGGCAGCACCCACGGCTTGCTTGTCGCCTCCTGCCCGGAAACCTCGGCGGATGACGCAAATAACGCCATTCCGAAAATGATCAAACCCGAAATTCTCATAAAGTTCGTGTTTAGAACAATAGCCATAGTATATCTCCTTCGACCGTAAATTCCCTAAACCTGCTTGTCCGTTAATAATCCCCGAAAACAGCAAAAAAACCACATGAAATCCCGGATATTTTTCCAAATAAAACTGTAACTTCTACCTGATAATACGCTTAATCACAGCCGACCTACTTGCTCAATTCCGCGAGAAACTGCTTTTTGTTGACGGCCTTGACCCTGGCAAGTTCCTTCTGGAGCTTGTCGAGTTCTTCCTGCGCCTGGTCGGCCTCGGAGGTGCGGGGCCAGTCGGAGATAATTTGTGAATAAACCGCCGCGGCCTTTTCGGCCACGTCGGAACTGCGATAGAGCCTGGCCAGAGTGAGTTTGGAGACCCGTTTGGCCTTGTCGCGATTGTATACGGCCCTGTCGTAAACTTCGGAATCCTTCCTGAGTTCCGCCAGGTCGTCATTGGCCCGTTTGCCAGGCTCGGTCAGGGCGTATTGGACGGCAAGAGTCTCCAGCAGATCGAGCGCCTCGGCTTGATCCTCCGCCGGGGCGGCCTTGAATTTTTCAATCCTGCGTTGGGCGCCGGACTTGCCGGTCAGAAGTTTATCAATCTGGGCATCGAGACTTTTGGCCTTGCTTTCAATATCGGCCAGCGAATATTTCGGATCGGACCGGGCCTTGTTCGCCGCCGTGCCGGCCGATATCGCCGCAGGCCTGCCCGGGAAGGAAACGGATATGCCGTAATAGGACTTGATCGCATCGGCGAACTTGCCCTGGGCCTGCATGGCTTGGGCCTCAGCCAGTCTGCGCTGGGCCTCGGCGTCGATCCGGGCCAGCAGGTCCTTTGCACGCTCCTTTTGAGTCTTGGGTCCGACGAAGGCGTCATCGGCATGCTTTACCTGGAGGACCGCTGCCTGGTCCGTTTGGGTCTCCATGTCGGCAATGGCGGCCACGCCCTGATATTCCTGGATGGCCTTTGGCCAGTTGCCCTGCGAGATCGCCTTGTTTGCCGCGTCGAGCCTTGTCTTGAAGACTGTTTCCCTGACCTCGGCGTAAATCCGGGCCAGCATGGCCTTTTTCAGGTCCTCACAAGCGGCCAGGGGGACCGCGCCCTGATATTCCCGGTAGGCCTTTTCCCAATCGCCCTTCGAGATCGCCACGTTCGCCGCATCCAGCCTTGTCTGGCAGGAGATTTCCAGTGACAATGGCCCTGGTATGAAGTAAACGACTTGCGGAGGTTTGCTGCTGCCTGGCGGGGCCGACGTGATTGGAACCCCGTCATGTGGATTTGCCGGGTTTTCTTTCTTTGTATCCGACCATCCCCAACGGGTGGGATAAACCGCATTTGTCCCAAAATTCCAGTTGCCTGTCCATTCCCCAATGGCCACCAGCCCTGTCCATTGCCCATTCGACCAAATCTCCAGGGGTTTTTCCCCCGGAAATTCATCCACCCAGGAAAGGCGCTGGTAATCATCGCCTAAAGAATATATTCTGGCGTACTTGTTCCCCGCCTTATCCTTATAATTCAAGATGTAGCTGTTCCTTCGTTTTGATTTTCCATTTCCGCTTTCGCCCGGATAGGGAGGCATGCCCGGGAAATTACTGGCTAAATTCTGATCGGGAAAAGTGGCGGCAATATCCTGAAGGGCCTTGAACGCCTCGTTGAGTTCGCCCTGACAGCGAAGCAAATCAACCTTCCACAACCTGCTCTGAACTTCGGCCAGTTTGGCAATTTCTTCTTTTGAGTCCCTCAAGGGCACTTTAACCGGGACGCCACGGGGTGTAACGGCTGTTACGGGAGTGACATATGGCGTGCAGGCTTGTTCGCCGCCTTTATGCCGCTCGATCCCGTAGTATATTAATTCTGGCGAAAAATGCTCATGGGGATCCTTCTCGCTGGATATAACGCTTTTTGAGCCAGATCCCCCAGATCTATTTGAGCTGACAACCACCGACCTGGGTGCGCCAGGTTTATTCACGGATGTTCCCCGACTCCCGCCACTGTTGCACGGGGCCTTGCACGGATCGGCCGGCCCCAACCAGACTAACACCCCAAAGATCGCCACGATCGGGAAAACCATTTTCCTGGGCATCATGTTAAGTTCCTTAACTTCCGGGCCGAGGTTGCAATTGCAGCCCCTTCAGTCTCACCTGTTTATCATAATGCGGAGTCTATTGCAATCCCTGCGCATCAATCCCTTCGATCCTGCTGAACCACGGAGAAAAATACAGGCTTCCCCAATGAATGCGGAGGCCTCAGGATCGGCTCTCGGCCGAAATTCCTGATCCCGCTCTTTAATTCTTGAGGGCCGAAATCCTTTTTGGTATTAGTTTGTTGAAAAATATGCCTGAAATTTTCAGGCCATAGTATTCGACTATAAGGCATGATTTAACATGAAGATAAATCAAAGAGCGAAAACGGGAAATCCAGTAAAATTTTGTGCGCCAACTTGGTAGGCACTTGGTATTTGAGACGACGAATATCCTTGTGCACCATGATGTTTCGTTTTTATGGTTCACCCCAAAAACGTGGGTAGCGAGGTGGCAGATTATCACCACAACGGCCAAAAGTCGAATCGGAAATCCACGGCCGGGGCGTTTGGGAATTCCGGCACGTCCGCCTGTGGCGCGAACGATAGCTTGGAAACACTTTTAATGGCGACTTTTCCCAGGGTTCCGCTTCGTCCGCCTTCGCCAAGGCTTCGGCGGACTGCGCTTCACCCTGGGCTACAATCATGCCGGCCCTACGGGCCTTGAATTTGGCGGCGATGAATACGCAAGGTAGTCATGTCACATAAAAATTATGCAAAGCAAGGACAGTGATTACGGTCCGGTCATTTTACTTTTAATGTTCGACTCATCCGGAAACTCAGGCAGCCAGGTTTCCCAATCAGGATCGCCGGCAGCCTTAAGGTATAGTGGTACCAAACGCTCGAAATGTTGATTAAAACCATCGCCGCCCCAGACATTGATGTCTTTTTTAGGAATTTCCATGGCGGCCTGCTGAAAGCCCCGGCGAACGCCTTGCGCATCCTTTTTACGAGCGGCAAAGGCGGCTGCTATTATGCCCCAAGGCAATGGCCGCGTCGCACACTCGGTGCGTGGTCCCGGATTCTCTTTGGGATGTTCAATTTCGTTCTTGTAGTCGCGCCAGAAGCTCTCCCAGTATGCATACTCCGAATCCAATTTGTCGTCTGGGCAACTGGGTATAACATGGCCAATTAGATTGTAACTGAATGCTTCCCATGCGTTGCCGAGGTGATATCTATCGTTGATTTGTCCGAAATATCCAAATTCAGCCAAGGCTCTGACGTATTTAGACGCGTATGGGTAGGCCCGCGCGTCAGGAGGACGCAAAATATCATCCTTATTAGGCCAACCATGTAATTTTACGAAAGCGGCTACGGCAACATTGAATTGACGATATAGGATATTGTCATAGTGATCCGGAACCTTTGAACCAAACCTTTCGACATACAGACTGCACGCGGGGAGGACAAGATCGGCGCAGGCGACGGGATATAACTGTTCCTGGGGCGCCCAAACAGCATCCGCGTGGATCGCCGCCAGATAATTCGCCTCTTCATTCGCGGGGTCCAGTTTAGCGGCCCTTAGGGCGTGATTGAGAATTTCCAGACGCACAGACGCGGGCAATTTCAGTTGCCAGTCCATTTCGCCAAGGACGCCAAAGGAACGATCGGTCGGCGGTTCCAGAAGGCGTTTTGCCTCTTGAAGTTCGTTTCGGGCCTGTGATTCCGGACTTGTGGCACATCCGACTGTGGAGGTTGCCAGAATCGCAAGGAAGAGACGAAATCGCGTGTTGCAATGAGTCACGAAACGACTCCTTAAATTCACTTGGCTGGCGGATTATTTTCCGAGAGCAGTTGGGCCAGTGAGGTTTCGCCCAGGGCGTGGCGGGTTTTTCCTCGGACGACGCCGACTATCCTTGCCAGGTCCGGCTGGAACCTGTCGGAGCAGCGGAGTGTCGTCTCGCCGCTGCCGGCAAGCTCGACCACGTCGACCACGCGGATTGACTCGACGGGTTTGGCGGGGATGTACGACGGGACAGGATCGGAATCGACTTTGCAGATCATTCCGGCGGCGATGAGTTTTTCCAGCAGGCGGTTGACGCACTCATCGGGTAGGGCCAGCGACTGTGCGATGCGGTCGAACCGGGCGGCGCCCTTGCCTGCGATGTATGCCCCGGCCACCGCTGCGGCCGCCGCGAGCATCTCGGATGGCCCCATCAATATCCGCTCGGCCAGTTCCGCCTCGGCCAATTCGGTCAGGTTCACCGCCGTGTGGGCGAATTCCGCCCCGAACAGGAAAATCCACCATGACAGGTTCACCCACAGCAGGAACAGGGGTATCAGGCCCAGGTTGCCGTAGAGTTTGTCCGGCCCGACCAGTTCGGATATATAGAGCGCGAAGCCCCATTTGGCGATCAGCCAGAGCGGCACGGCCGCAAACGCCCCGCCGATGGCGGCCCGGTATCGCACCTGTGTGTTGGGCATGGCCTTGTAAACGAAGGCCAGCAGCAGGACCATCACGATAAAATTGCCCAGCCAGCCTGCCGTCCCGACCAGCTTGCCCAGAAGCGGGACGTTCGCGCACGCCTTGCTGGCCAGGTTGCTCAGGTAGCCGAACACGCCCAGCACGACCGGCACGAGCGTAACAAGCGACCAGTATGTCGCGATCCGCCTGCCCAGCGAGCGCGAACGCGGGGCCTCGAAGATGCGGTTGAGCGAATCCTCCATCGTGTCGAGCAGCGAGCCGGCGGCCCAGGCAAGCAGCAGCAGGCCTATTATGCCCATGCTGGCGAAGGTGAGCTTGCCCACGGCGTCGTCGACCATGCCCTCGAGCCGGTCGATGAAGTTGTTGGCGTTCGGGTCGGCATGGGCGGCTGAAGGCGCAGATGCCGGGGCTGACGAGGCCGGCCGGCTCACGGAGGGCGTTTCGGCCGATGGAATCTCGACCGGCCGGGCGATCTGGGCGAAACCCGCCGCCGTCAGCAGTTGGCGCATGCTCTGCTTGCCGTCGGCGACCACGCCGGCCCCGGCGCTCTTTAGCACCAGGAACGTCAGGGCCAGCACGGGCACCATCGCGAAGAGCGTGCAGTATGAAAGGGCGGCGCTCATCGCCGAGGCGTTGTGCCGGATCAGGCGGCGGAAGCAGAAACGGCCCAACTGGAGATTGAACCGCGCGAACCTGGTCCAGCGGCCGATCTGGCCGACGGGCTTTTCGCCGGACTGTGTGGGAATCGGGGACTCTGGTTTTTTGTCGTTCACTTGTTTGTTGTCTGAAATTAGTTCAACTTTGGTTCCAGCTTAGGTTCTGGTTTGGGTTCCGGTCTGGTTTCTTCGGGATCAGGACCGGGTGTTATAGTGTTGCGCGGCTGTTTGGGGATAGGTGGAAGTGGTGAAGGAGGCACAGGTTGGCCGGGCGGTTTTACCTGCCCGGTTTTTTTGTCTGCCTCGTCCTTGTCGGAGGGTTTCGAGGCCGGCGCCGTCGCCGGCGGCGGGGGCGGTTCCGGATTGGTTACGTTCAGGATGTGGCCGATGTAGACGTTCAGTTCCGGGCCGGGTTCGATTTTGAATTTTATCGTCTGGTTTTCCAGCGTTCCGCTGACGATCGTGCCGGAATGTTCCTTAACGTTGACCTGGCCCAGCAGGCCGGGCGTGAACTGGATCGACTGTATCTGCGCGGTCTTCAGCCGCCTGGTCCCGGCGGTGGTGTTTATGGCCAGGCTTTCCTCGGTTATCCTGCCCAGAAGCCTGTCGTCGTTCCGCAGCGCGATCTCGGCGGTCTTTTCCGGCCTCTTCGGCTCGCCGGCGACCCGGATTGAGATGATGGCGCCCCGCCGGACCGTCATCGTCGGGCCAAGGACCAGGCCGAGCCTGAGTTCGTCGCTGGCGATCAGGCCCGACAGCACTGAGCCGTTGGCGAACACGACCTTGTTCAGCCCGCCTTCCGGCACGTTGGCCGACAACTCCGACAGTTCCGCCGGCTGAAGTTTCAACGGGCCGTACTCCGTCTTGAAGGTCAGGTCGAGGTCGGCGACGTTGAAGAACAACTGTTCGCCCGTCCGCAGAATGACCATCGGCTGGACGGTTACGAAGTCGGCCTTGCGGTTCTTGTTTGAATACGCGGCGGCCTGGAGGCCGTTTTTGCCCGAAAACGGAGGCGACAACTCGTCGCCGTTGGGCAGGCGTATCGTTATGTTGCCGCCCGACAGTTCGCCCAGGAGAATCTGCCCGTCGGTCAGGGCCAGTTGAACGCGGTTCTCGTCCTCGATGGGCACTCGCAGGCCGAGGACTTTTTCGGGCGGCAGTTCCACCTTGCCGTAGAAGGTCTCCATAACGAATTTTTTATTGACGATGACGCCCTTCAACTGGTCGCCGTTGCGGAGCGCCAGCAGGTCGTCGTTGGGGTCTCGCGGCAGGCTCAGGCTTCCGACCGTCATGCCTCCGCCGGACATGTTGACGATCAGCTTTCGCAGGTCGTCGGGCACTTTGGCCAGTTCGATCCCCAGGTCGAGCTGGCTGAGCAGTTTGACGGCCTCTTCCTGGTTTTTGCGTTGGGCATGGATGATGCAGACTGCCGCCATCTTGCCGGGCGGAAGCTCAAGGCTATAAGAGTACGATACGGTCTGGTTGTCTTTCTGCACATCGACCGAGGGTTTGATCTTGGACGAACTGCTGGCGAAAAACTGAACGACATAAGATCGTTGTCCTTCCGGATTGCCCGTTACAAGCCCCCAGTCCTTCGGCGTCATTTCGTCTTTGCCGCCGGTCGTCTGGATAAAATCGCAGGAGAAACCGAAACTGTTCCTGTAATCGACCTGAAGATTCTGATTTTCGCCGGAGGTGTTTTCAAAGACGTCGATCCAGCGGCAGTAGCCGTTCTTGCCCGGCTCGATATAAATCCGCCGCCAGATTCGTATACTGTTGCCAAGATTGCAGGGGCTTAGTTCGATTTCCCGCCCGTCCTTGCTTATCGTCGCGGAGTCGGAACTGCCGGAAAATTCCCCGGCGCCGGTGGATAATTTCATTCCGCCGCTGTAAGCGTTGTTCGTCCCGTTGTTGACCATCCCGTTATTGTAGATATCCCAGCGGAAGCCGGCCCCGTCGTTGATCTGCCATGGACTGGTCCTGACCTTCTTGCTTTCGGTCAGATGAATCTTTGATTCCGTCTGGGCCAGCGAGCCAGCGGAAAGCGAGGCCAGGATGCCCGACGCGACGAGGGCGGTTATTGTCGTTCTGTTCATGGATTCTCCGATGTATCACCCGCCTCGCATGCGCATCATCCTTGGCAGTGATTCGTCAGAATCATCCGGCTGGACGTTCTGCTGTCCCCCGGATGAATCGATGGTCTCGATAATTTTCTGTATTCTCTGACGAACCTCAGGATCGGCGGCATTCTGGTGTTTTTTGAGCAGGACCAGGATGACCGAGCCTTTTTTTGTCAGGGCCTCGGTGGCTTTTTCGCGATCTACGTGGCTTTCGGATGCGAGTTGGGCGACCAGCTTTTCCACTTCTTTGACGATCTCGTCGGGCGGCGTCGGCTGGGCCAGTTCCACCGAAACGATCTGGCTGGAGCTGATTTTCAGGGTCGGCCCGGGCATTATCTCGAAGTTGAAGTCGGCGTTCTGGAACATCCCCTTGCGGACCGAATTATCCCAGATTGTAACCTCGGCCATCCCGAGCAGGCCGGGCCTGAACGAGATGTTCCTGATGTTCTGCGGCTTGAGCGGATTGGGCTGGGGGGCGAACTTTTCGGCGAGCTTGTATTCGGCGTCGGTCAGCCGGCCCATGAGTTCATCGCCATTGACCAGCGTCATCCTGGTCAGGCCCGCTCCGGCCTGGAGTTCCGGCGCGAACTGGACCTGTGCGATCATGCCCCTTGGGATTTTGACTTTAGGCCCCAGCCGCAGGGCGGGCGAAAGCTCGGCCGGCTCGATCAGGCCGCCGAGGGTCGATTCGTTCAGGAACACCACCTGATGCAGGGCGTTCGACGCGGAATCCATTTTTATCGTCAGCAGCGACGGCGGAGAAAGCTTCACCGGTCCGTGCTGCGTCTGGAGAGTCAGCGGAAGCGAGTCGCCGTCGTACGCGAACCTGTCGCCGGTCCGCAGCAGCAGGTACGGGCCGAGAAATTTCGTCTCCTCCGGCTTTTCCGGCGAAATGCGGTACGACCACTGGGCTATTTCGGAAAAAGGATACGCCAGTTCGCCGCCTGTGCTGGGGCGGACCCTGAGCTTTTCGTCGGCGAGTTTGCCGCTGACGACCTGCCCGTCGGTCAGGACGGCCAGCATCGTTCCATCCTGGGCCTTCGTCGCCGCCATGCCGATAATCTTGCCTGCCGGCACGTCAATCGGCCCAAAACGGGTCTGGAACCGGAATGAATCGTTGAGCACCTGCCCGTACACCGGGTTTCCCCCCGCCAGAGTTACCATGTCGCTGGCTTCGCCGCGTTCCAGGTCGATCTGCGCGTAGTCGGCGCCGGCGGAAATGTTGACGATGAGCTTTCGTACGTCCTGCGGCAGGTCCTTGAGATATTTGTACGCCTTGAAATCCTTCATTAATTTCTGAAGTTCGCTCTGCGAACGCCCCTGTGCCTCGAAGCTGCAGATTATATAAGTGGTTTTCGGGGGTATGTTGAGCGTGTATCTGGCGGTTAGATTGCTCCCTCTGGCGACAAGCGTGGGTCTGGTTTTGGCCTTGGCGTCGCACAAAATATGCAGCACCGACGGCGTGTTTGCTCCGCCGTCGTTGGGAACCGTGATGCAGGCCCAGTCGTTGTCCGTCCACTTGTTGCCGCCGCCGGACATGGTCGTCTGGCGGAATCCGTAGGACAGGTTGTTCATGATCTGGATGTTCGCGGTGGCGTTCTGGGACGAGTTGTTCTCGATGATCTCCAGCCATCTGGCCATGCCGGCGTCCTTGTAAACCTTTATCCTGCGGTAGACCTTCAGCGACGTGCTGCCCCCGATCTGCTGCGGCCCGACCTCGACCTCGTCGCCCGCCTTGTTCGACCAGCCTGTGCCGTCGCTGGGATAAAAATTGTTGCTGTTAACGTAAAGGAACATCCCGTTGCTGTAGACGTTGTTGGCCCCGTTTCCCACCGTGCCGTAGTACTGTATGTCCCAGGCGTATCCGTTTCCGTCGGTCGCCTGCCACGGAAAGTTGACGTTAGAACCTTTCTGGATGTGAGCGGACGCCGCTGCGCCTGCCGGTTTCTCGGCGGGAGCCGGTCTGGGCCTTTGGGCATGGATATTCTGCGCGGACATGCCGCAGACCGCCAGCATCACGGCATATCGCCCGATTTGTTGCAATGACCTGACAATTGCCATATATTCACCCATCCTTTGCATGAATTCCGGCTCGCAAACGGCGGCCATGCAACCGCGGAGACCGCAAAACCCGACGGATTCATTCCGCCGCCAGGCCTTCTATTGATTAGACGGTTATATTATGGTTTTGTTCGATGGAAAATGCCATGAAAATTCAAATGATCGCAATAGATCTTGACGGCACGCTGCTGACCGGCGCCAAGAGTCTGTCGCCGGCGACTGTTGAGGCCGTCGCCAGGGCGCGCCGGGCCGGGGTCAGAATCGTGATAGCATCGGCCAGGCCGCCGCGGACCACGATGCCTTTTTATTCCGCGATGGGGCTTGATACACCGCTGATAAACTACAACGGCGCGATGGTGCACGTGCCGGCCTCCGGCAGGCTGATCCTGCACAGCCCAATTCCCGAAAAGTCGGCCTGGCAGATTCTCAAAGCCGCCAGGGAGGTTTTCCCGGAAGTGCGGGTCTCCGCCGAGATTCTCGACAAGTGGTACACCGATTGCCTGGATGCGGCGTACCAGACCGAGACGGCCAGGCTCGTCCAGCCCGACATGATCGCCCCAGCCGACCGGTGGCTGAACCGCTCCGTAACCAAGATGCTGCTGCTTGGCCCGCCGGGCCGGCTGGCGGACGTCGGGCTTGCGGTAAAGCACCGCCTCAAGCACCACGTCAGAATCCTCAAGACGGAGGATTATCTTTTGCAGATAATGCACTCTTCGGTCTCCAAGGCCAGGGCTGTCCACGCCGTCGCGTCCGAAATGCGGATAGGTCAGGACGAGGTCATGGCGATAGGCGACAACGCCAACGACGTGGACATGCTTCAGTGGGCGGGCATCGGCGTGGCCATGAAAAACGCCACCAACGAGGCGGTGGCCGCGGCCGACTTTGTTACCGGCACGAACGACTCGGACGGCGCCGCAAAGGCGATCAACGCCATGCTCGACGGCAAATTTCCGTCGGAGTTCTGATTCATAGCCCCATCAGGAATTCTCAAGATTGCAAAAACTGCCGCTCTGCCGTACATTTCTCAAGGCCATGACCATCCGCATCCTCAAACATGACGACCTGCTGGATTTCGAGCAGATACGGCAGCTTCAGAACCGGCTTCGCGCCGGGAACCTGACGGCCCGCAGTTCGTCCGAGCAGTCCGTGCCGTCCGTCGTCCGCAGGATAATTCAGTCGGTCGCCTACGACGGCGACGACGCGCTTATCCGCCTGACGGCTGAGTTCGACGACATCTGGCTGTCGCCGGCGCTGCTGCGGGTCTCCCTTGACAAGATAGACGAGGTGCACAATCGGGCCGAACCGGCATTTCTGGTCCTGATAAGGCGGGTCATCGACAACGTCCGCCGGTATCAGGAGAACATAATGTCCCGTGCGGCCCCGGCGATCAGGCGAGGCGGCAGGGAAATGTCGATCCGATACACCCCGATAGACCGCGTGGGCGTTTACGTGCCTGGCGGAAAGGCCTTTTATCCGTCCACGGTGCTGATGGCGGCCGTGCCAGCCCAGGTGGCCGGCGTGCGAGAGATCGCCATCGCCAGCCCGCCCTCCTGCGACGGCGACATCAATTCGATGGTGCTGGCCCTTGCCGGCGAATTGGGCATAACCGAGATATACCGCATAGGCGGCGCTCAGGCCATAGCGGCGCTGGCCTTCGGGACCAAGACCGTCAGGGCGGTGGACAAGATCGTCGGGCCGGGCAACGCCTTCGTGGCCGAGGCCAAGCGGCAGGTTTTCGGGCGGGTCGGCATCGACTGCATCGCCGGGCCAAGCGAGGTGGTCGTGATAGCCGACGACTCGGCGAACGCCGCCTGGGCGGCATCCGACCTGCTGGCCCAGGCCGAGCACAATCCTGGTTCGGCCATCCTCATCACGCCGTCGCAATTTCTGGCCGGGGCGGTCAAGAGTTCGCTTGAGGAACAGGCCGGCAAGCTGCTCCGTGCGTCGGCCGTCGCCGAGGCGCTGGAAAACTACTGCGCGATCATCGCGGTCAGGAACATCGAGACCGCCTGCCAGTTGGCCAACGATTTCGCGCCCGAGCACCTTCAGATAATGACCCGCGACGATCAGGCCGTCCTGAAATTGATCAAGCATGCCGGCGCGATCTTCCTGGGCCATCACACGCCGGTGTCGCTGGGCGATTATTACGCCGGCCCCAGCCACGTCCTGCCGACCGGCGGGACGGGCAGATTCTCCGGGCCGCTGAGCTGCAACGACTTTCTCAAGCCGACCAGCATAATCAGTTACGACTGCGAGTCGCTGGCCGAGGACTCAGCCGATGTGATCGACTTCGCCACGCGCGAGGGCCTGACCGCCCACGCCGAGGCTGTCAGGGTACGTCTGCCGAAAAAAGATGAAAAAAACGCAAAATGAAAATGCGTGAAAAGCCCCGCATGCGAATGCGGGGGCGATGTTTTGTTTGTTGCGACTTACAAATGACAAATGTCCCCCTGCTGGCGCAGGGGGCTTTATGAGTGGTTCGCCGACGGGTTGCTTTTTAAAGCCCCGCATGTAAATGCGGGGATAATTGTTTTTAAAGCCCCGTGTTTAAACGCGGGGATGCTGACAGAAAGAGCTGATGCAAAAATTCCGAAAAAGCATAGACGAGATGGCGGGATACGTTCCGGGCGAGCAGCCGGCGCCGGGCCGGCGCGTCATCAAGCTCAACACGAACGAGAATCCATATCCGCCGTCGCCCAAGGCCCTGGCGGCGCTGCGGGAACTGGATTGGGAACTGCTCCGCCGCTATCCAGACCCGATGTCCAGCCAGGTCCGCAAGGCGATCAGCGAGGTTTTTGGCGTGCCGCAGGGGCGGGTGCTGGTCGGCAACGGCAGCGACGAGCTGCTGACGATGATCTGCCGGGCGTGTCTGGAATCCGGCCGCCCGGCCGCCTATCCGATGCCGACTTATGTCTATTACCGAACGCTCACGCAGATACAGGACGCCAAGTTCATTGAGGTTCCGTTTGACGAAGATTACAACCTGCCGATTGACGGGCTTATCAAGGCGGGGGGGGCTGTAACTTTTGTTGCAAGCCCCAACAGCCCGTCCGGCACGCGGTTCGGCAATGACGCGCTGGAAAAACTCGCCCGAGGCGTTTCGGGCCTGCTGGTGATAGACGAGGCATACACGGATTTCGCCGATGGCAACGCGCTGGAACTGGTTGACCGGCATGAAAATGTGATCGTGCTTCGGACGCTGTCGAAGGGATATTCGCTGGCCGGCCTGCGGGTCGGCTTTGCCGTGGCCAACGAACGGCTGCTGCCAAACCTCATCAAGGTCAAGGATCACTACAATCTCGACGCGGCCGCGGCGGCCGTAGCGACGGCCGCTATCTTCGACCAGCCGCATAAGACGGAAAACGCGCGGAAAGTAAAACTCACTCGAAAGACGCTGACCGACGGCTTGGCCCGGCTGGGCTGCAAAGTCTGGCCGTCGGAGGCCAATTTCGTTCTGGCCCGCCCGCCGGCCGGCGACGCCCGCCGGATTTACCAGACGCTCAAGGATCGTGGAATTCTGGTTCGATACTTCGACGAACCACGACTGGACGACAAGCTGCGGATCACCGTCGGCAGCGACGAACAGAACGCGGCCCTTCTGACCGAGATGGGCAAACTGTAAATTCTGGCGGGCGGCGGGGCCTTTTGCCGAAACATTGTATATGGCAGACAGAAAAGCGACCATCTCGCGCAAAACGAACGAAACCGACATAACCGTCAGTCTCGATCTGGACGGTTCGGGCAAGACCGATTGCAATACGGGCGTGGGGTTCCTCGATCATATGCTGGACCACCTTGGCAAACACAGCCTGTGCGACCTGACGGTACGGGCCAGCGGCGACACGCACGTGGACGACCATCACACGGTCGAGGATGTGGCTATCTGTCTGGGCCAGGCCGTCGTCAAGGCCCTGGGCGACAAGGCCGGCATACGACGCTACGGCAATGCCCGCGTGCCGATGGAAGAGGCCCTGGCCGACGTGGCGATCGATCTTTCCGGCCGGGCCGCCGTGGTTTACAACGTGAAATTTATCGGCTCCAAGATCGGCACGTTCGACACGCAGCTTATCGAGGAATTTCTGCGGCGGCTGGCCTCGACGGCCGCGTGCAACCTGCACATAACCGTTCCCTACGGCGGCAACGATCATCACATCGCCGAGGCGATCTTCAAGGCCGTCGCCCAGGCCCTCCGGCAGGCAAAAGAGATCGACCCTGCCCGCGGCGCCGACGTGCCATCGACCAAGGGCGTGTTATAACCGAAGGGTTGTCGGTATATTTGGTGTATGCGCCAAATGACAAAAATGGGCTTGCCCGGCGTAGCCTTTCGGAGCCTTGGCGAAGAGGGGGCGAAGCCGGGTGCCACCGGTCGCATCTGTTTGCGGCCGTGTGCTTTTTTTGATTCAGAGCGGTTGTTTTTTCGTGAATTGTTGTTTGAGCCCGAAGATGGCATGAGTAAAAAAAGCGGTCTCCTATCGGGTCGGGTACAATCGCCCGAATGAAAGCTAATAGGAGCTTTCTAAAAAGGCCAAAGGGCGTTTGCCAGTAGCCCCGCCCCGAAGCGAAGCGGAGGGCGGGGTGTCGGGCGGCGTCCGAATCGAGCCCCCTTAACGGGGGCGATTGAGTCGTTGGTGTTTTCTTTGGTTGGAAAATCGAGGTTGATTGTAAAGTTTGCAACTCGTTGCACTCGCAGAATTCCCCCCAAAGCACATGCTCGCAATCCGGCTTCGCTGCGTTACGCCGAGATAAACAGATGCGAACGCTGGCACCCGGCTTCGCCAAAAAGCTACGCCGGGCAAGCCCGTTCATGCCTCTCGGCGCAAAAATCAGGTTTCCCGCTATCCGGGATTGTGTGATATAATCCCGACATGTCCCGTTGTCGAAAGATAATCTGGCTGTCGGCCGTGCTGGCCCTTGCCGGCGGATGGTGTTTAACTGCCGGCGGTGCGGACTCGCCGGCGACTCAGCCTGCGCCGTGGTCCGCAATTCAACCCGCCGATCTGCCGGCATCCCAACCTGCCACACAGCCGGCCAAAGAAATAACGCTCGACCTGGGAAACAAGGTAACGATGAAACTCGTCCTGATCCCCGCCGGAAAATTCACCATAGGCAGCCCGAAGGACGAAAAAAATCATTGCGACGATGAAAGCCCACAGCACGAAGTTGCGATAACCAAGGCCTTTTACATGGGCATATATGAGATTACGCAGGAACAGTACGAACAGATTGTGGGCAAGAATCCCAGCAAAATCAAAGGGGCGCAAAATCCCGTCGAAAATGTTTCATGGGACGATGCGGTGGAATTCTGCCAAAAACTTTCAAAGATGGCCGGAAAAACGATCCGACTGCCGACGGAGGCGCAGTGGGAATGGGCCTGTCGCGCCGGAGGCCAGACGCGATTCTGCTTCGGCGATGATGACGATGAACTGGACAATTATGGGTGGCATTCCGGCAATGGCGAAAAAACACACCATCCGGTCGGCAAGAAGAAACCCAATGCCTACGGTCTGTATGATATGCACGGGAATCTTTGGGAGTGGTGCACTGATTGGTATGCGCCCTACACGGCGGAAAAATCTGTCGATCCGATCGGGCCGGACGCCGGTGAGTGTCATGTTCTTCGCAGCGGCTGTTGGCTGGACTGTTCTCCGCAAATCTGCCGTTCCGCCCGACGCGGCTGGTACGTTCCCGACATACGGACAAGCACTGTCGGATTTCGCGTCATTGTGGATCTTCATTTCACGCCGCAGATGCGCGCCGAAGTGGACAGGTTGATAGAGCAACTTGACTCTGACGACTTCAGAACGCGGGATTCCGCGCATAAGAAACTCAAGGAGATGTGCCCTGCCGTTCTGCCCATTCTCAAAGAAATCCAGGCCGGCGGCAAACTCAGCGTGGAAGCCGCCGTTCGCATCAAAACGATTATCGAGTTTCATAACAGAAGGACCCAGCCGAAGGATGTACAGGAATAACCGGAATTACTGTTTCAACGGCGATAAAGTCAGTTTTGACCCGCAGTGGGTCGGGTGGTCGCAGCGACGGGCAGTTTCATTCTGACGAATGAACCGGCGACATGCTCCACCTCACATCCTTGTGCGATGGTTTTAAGATGTTCAAGCGGTCCTCCCGGCCAGGCATGCCCAATCCAATCCTCGGGCCGCAGGGTCGCATAAACTGTTCCTCCATTTTTTAGGACGTCGTTCACGGCGTCCTGGATCGTCCAGAATTTACAACTGACGCCCAGGCAGATAGCGTCAAATTTCTTGATGCCCATGCGGTTGAGGTATTGGGCTACCGGCAGGGCTTGTCCTGCCACTAAAGTTGCATCATCCGGCAGTTCAAGCATGTCAGGCAGAATACGTCCCCTGTTCTCGGCGTGGATGTAATAATATGCGTAGTATAAATCGGCTTTTGATATTGCCACAGACGCGCCAAGGCAGAGCAATCCGGCGGCCAGAACAGCAGCGGATTTATTCCGCCAGATCAAGTGGATTTCAGCCAGCCTGCTCAACATGCTCGCGACTACCGGACAGATCAGCCACATCAGGGGCAGTACATATCTGGGTTGATACAACAGATCGAAGTTGGACATCAACCACATTATGAACACCAGGGACGACGCGGTCAGGGCCAGCAGGCAGCGGTTTTTGAACGCCGACCAAATAGCGGCCGGTATTATTAGAATTGCCACATTCGGAGCGCTGATAAATGAATAGTCGGCGATAAGGGACAGATTTTTCAGGAACGACAGCGGAATTGTGGCCTTTCGATCGGCCATATATGCAATCCAGTAGTCAAGTCCGCCCAAAAATCCGGTTTTATAGGGACACCATGCGACAGCCCCGGTGATGCCGATGCCCAAACTCATCAAAAGTCCAACCACGGCATACAGGAAAAGAATCAGCGGCTTTTGCGGTTTATAGACAAACAGGCTGATAATCGGCCAGATACCCATCACAATCAGCGGTTCACGCACATCTGATGCGATTCCAAACGCAAGGCCCGCTGCTATTGCCCAGAACCTTGCCGTTGCCAGCGGCTTGGACTGGCCCGCCGTCGTGCTAAGAGTGTGAGTTTCGGCATTGTCTGTCTGAACAATTTTGGCACGATAATCAACGGCACGCTGCCATGCGTACATTGCCGCCACCAAAGCCAGGCACGTAAGGCCCTCGGTCATAACGGCGGCGGAATAAATGCACATGAGCGGTGCTGTTATCATAAGCAGACCGGCGAATAGTTCCGTTCTCCGGTTTCCGGTAAGCCTGAAAATCCATGCCATCAGCAGCGGTACGATTGCCGCCGCCATGACTGCGCAAGTAATCTGCATTGGAATGTGAGCCTGAAGCGGAGTCAGCCCCCAGATTGAATGAAAAAAAAGATAAACGACCCGCATGAATGCGATAAACCACCACCGGCCGAGAAACAGATGAGAACTATGGCCTGCCACTGCCATGGAAGTATAGTCCCAACTGTCCCAGTCGCTCGGGTAAGTGGCGCGGCAGGCCAGACCGATCGCCAGCATAGCCAGGAACGCCATACTGCGCCGGAATGATGTGTTGTCGCTCCAGGTCCAGCCGGTTCGATCTATCAATTGATCAGATCCCATATATCGGGATTTTGACTAATTTTACGATCTTCCGCAATACGCGATTCTAATCGCCGGCACTTGATTGACATTCACGGTTTGGCAAAGGACAATTGCGTCATGGCGACGGAGAATCTGGCCGGCGATTTCTGGCCTCAGCTTCAGCAGATAGCTGACGCGATGGGATATTTCCGCGTAACGGCCGTTACGATGAAGATAGGCTCGTCGCACGGCCTGAAGGCCGGCGAGGTGGAGAAGCAGTTCAGCCGGTTGTTCGCGGGCAGCATGTTCGGCGGCGCGAAAATAATCGTGCAAATCGTCCAGCCGGGCCAGGAATTCATCGCCCCGAATTCCGATCAACTGATGACGGCCAGCGGCTGGGAATTGCTCGTGATGAAGATTGACGGAGAGAATTAGCTGCGTAATGCCACAAAGTTGTGTCGGTTGTTGTGCTGTTCGCCATTTGACCGGTTTGGGCGAGTTAAACAGATTTTATTTCGCCCCTTCAGGACTTGAATGTTGTGGTGGCTGTTTTCCCAGGGCGTTGCCCTGGGCTGTAATATTGCGCCCCGTTGGGGCTGAGCGATTTTGCTGGCATTGGAAAAATCGGCGATTCAAAGTACGATGAGGTGGCCGACAGATGTTTCGCCCTGAAAGGGCAAAATATGATAGCCCAGGGCAACGCCCTGGGAATTGGTGATGGGAAAAATCGTCGAGCCCTGAAGGGGCGCAATAAAGTACATCGGATTTGGCTGCCAAAACGCTGGTATTAGCCTTTTAACGTTGGAATATCAGGCATTCTACAGAATAAAGGCTGCGCCAAATATATAGGAGACTGAAATGAAAAAGATCATTTGTTGTGCGGTGGTTTCGGCGGCGATTCTGCTGTCAGCCGGCGGGTGCAAGAAGCAGACGCAGGAAAACCAGACGGGCGGCGCGGCTGGTCCGGCGGCGCCTCTGCCGGCCATGGCTGTTCTGACAATCGCGCCCGACGGCGGGCTTTCCCTCGACGGCCGGGCCGTAAAGATCGACTCGCTCGAGGCCGAACTGGGCAAGCTCGTCAAGGCCAGCCCCGGCGGGCTGAAGGTCGAGATATCGTTTGTCAAGGCCGACGCCAACACCTTTTCGCAGCTTGAGCCGGTTGTCCAGGCGTGCATGAAGGCCAAGGTCGTCCGCGCGACCGTCGGCAAGTATCCATATGGCGCGGCGCCCGATGCAAAGCCGCCAACGCCTGTATCGCAGGGCATTCTGCCGATAAGGATAGCCAAAAAGGAAGACATCGACAACATCGCCCAGACGGTAAAGGCTCAGCTTTCGGGCAAGGTCGTGGCTGTGAAATGCAGCCCGACGACCAAAATACCGCTGCTCAGCGCGGCGGTAAAGATGATCGTAACGTCCGAGGGCAATTTCACGTTCCAGCCTTCCGACCCGGCGGTCGGGGACGCGGTGGAGATTCATCCGGCCCAGTGAAATGTTTTTGCAGGATTACTGTTTCGGGACTGCGGCCGGATCGAGCATGAGCAGGCCGTAGCGATGAGGCAGGAGCCGCTCGTCGCCCTGCGGGCGAAAATAAAGTGTTGTCCGGCTGCCGTCGGCGTCGCGGGCCGTGGCGGTTATCTGGAAGAGCCACAATCCGCCGTCCAGCGGGTTGACGCCCACTTTTGTCAGCGGCAGGACGATCTCAAACGTCTGCCATTCGGAATCGGCCTTGCCGGCCGCGATGAATGTCTTTTCGTCCAGCCGGGCCGGCGGGGCCTGGCCCAACAGCAGTTTCGCCGATTTTCCGCCGGCGCCGTCGAACTCCAGCAGAATCTGACTGGTGCAGTCGCGGTCCACATCGGCGGCGATCTGGACCCTCCACGACCGTCCCTCGGTTGCTGGCAGTTTCAGGCCGACCACCAGGGCCGAAACCGACCGGAATATTTTGGCGGTGGCCGGCGGTTCGCTCTTGGGTTTCAATCCGTCGGCGAGCAGCAGTTGGCGGGCCGGGACGTTCGCCCAGAACGGCTCGTCCAGCAGGCCGTCGGGCTTGCCAGCCTCGTTTATCTGGCCTGCCAGTGCATCTGTCGCCAGATTCGGCCTGGTGTCTGCCGTACCGAGGATCTTCAGTTCGACATTCGCCACTCTCCGCCAGTCGGGGTCGGTTGTCGTCATGAGCATCTGCCGAAGAATCGCCTGGGCCTGCTCCGGCCGGCCGGAAAGCGTCATTCCCCTGGCCAGCAGGACGGCGCCCTGTGGACTGCCCGACCACGCCTGCCATTTCTCGAAGGCCTCGACCGCCCGTTTCACTCCGGCCGGCTTGTCGGACTGCACCGGCCCCTGGATAGCGAGCTGGGCCGACCACTCGCACGAAAGCGTTGCCGCCAGCGCGTGCATATTGAGCGACTGGTAAAGCTCGTGCGACCGGCCCAGTTTCAGAAAGGCGTCCAGGGCCTGATCGGCGAGTATCAGCCTGCTCTGGTCCAGCAGCGCCGCCCATGTCAGCAGCATCCTGTCGCCGACGGCGGCCGACGAGGGCGTGTCCTTGAACTGTTCGGCCAGTTTCAGATAGTCCGACAGGGCGGTCCCGGCGTTTCCCCTCATGCAGGCTATGTTGAGCGGGTCAATCGAGGCGGCCTGTCGCTGCTCGTCGGAAATGCTCGCAATGTTCTGGCGGTGGTTGGTCAGGTCGATGGTCATCAGCGGCATCAGTTTGCCTGTCCCGGCGGCGGGGCAGGTGTATCCGGTCGCCATCGCCGGCCTGTCCAGCAGGCCAAACCACGGCATCTGCCAGATGGCCGACTGGGCGATCAACTCGACGGGCGCCGACCTGCCGGCCGGAAAGCGGCCGGCGTCGATCACGCATGCGGCGTTTTTGAAGTCGGCCCTGGCGGCGGACCTTTCCCACGGCCAGGAGCGGCCGGCGTTGTATTCCATGCCGGTCATCACCCTTTTTACCTGCCAGGGCGGCAGGCCGACCGATGCGAGAATTTTTTCATCGGCGGCGGCAAGCTCGACGGCCTGGGCGGCCAGCCGCGCGACGAGCCTGTTTTCGGCGGCCAGGCCGGTTTTGTCCCGTGTATCCGGGCCGGTGGCGACGACCAGAGGCCGGTACTGCCGCATCGCGGCGGCGAGCTGGAGGACGATCTCCTTTTCAGCCGGCGAGTCGATGACCCTGGACCAGTTGGCGACGATCTCTGATTTTGTCGCGGCGGGCTGGGTCTGGGCCATCGCGTAAGAGCGGAAGTCGTTCAGGGCGGTCAATCCGCCCGCCGAAGCAGCCGAGGCCGCCGCGCGAAGCGGCTGATCCGGCGGGACGCCCGGCTCGGTCGAAGGCACGCAGGCCATCACGACCGCGACGTTGCATCCGGCGGCGCAATGGGCGACGACCGCCGGCCAGATGCTCAGGTCGCCCGGACCGGCGATGAACAACACGTCCGTCGTCGCTCCTGGGCCGTAGATATGCCTCCAGCTTTTTCCATAGTCGGAGCTGAGCCATATCCTTCCGCCGTCGCCGCCGGCAAGCAGGCAGTCGCCGCCGACGTATGCGAGTGTCCGCACCGGCCCACCGGGCGGTGCAGGCAACATCGTCCATTTTTGGCCGGCATCGTCGGAAAAAAACATGACGCCCAGAATCCCGCCGCCGATCCAGATTCGCTTTGCCCGCTCCGATTTATCCGGCAGATCGACTGCGATGGTCTCGAAATCGGCCAGCCGCCTCGAACCTGCCGGCAGGCCGACCGAAACCGGCTGCCATGCCTTGCCCTCCGACCCGCCGGTAAAGACGCTGCCGTTGTCGCCGGCGGCCCAGAACGTGTCGCCCCCGGCAAACGCGCATGCCCGCAGGGCCATGCCCGACGCGACAGGCGGCGGCTGCACCTCGCTCTTATCGAGATTGCGGACCAGGATAATCTGGTGGGTCGAACCGACAAGAAAGCCGAACCTTGGTTCTCGGAAATCGCCCGCCAGCAGATATCCCGCACCAGCCAGACCGACCGGGTCCCACGCCTGGCCGGCCGTGCCGCTGCGCAAAAGTCCGCCCGGCGCCATCGCCCACGACTGGCCGTATGCAAGGGCGGTCTCAAGATGCACGAATCCGCCGTAGAGCCAGCCGGCCCGGTCGCTTGGATTGGCCTTGACGGAATTATCCGCCAGGTTGATGCGGCAGACTGCACCCGTACCCCACGCGGCCGGATGCCCCGGCAGCGCCCGCCCGCCGAATACGTACGCCATGCCGCGTTCAAAGCAGGCGCCGTGAAAATTCTGGCTCGACATCCCGGCCGGTGGCGTTATCCGCTGCCACTCCGTTCCGCCGTCGCCGCTCAGCAGGATCAGGCCGGAATCGCCGACGGCGAGGCACTTTTTGCCTTCGCGAATGATGTACCGTATCGCCGGCCCGGGCGGTCCCGATGAATCGCCTGGCTGACCGGCGGCCTGCGTCGCGGCAACAGACTGGCTCGCCGGGCCGTTCTGGCAGAACGCAGTCTGCAAGAAGGCAATAGTGAAAGCAAGTACGCCTGTCGCGCAGGATAAATTGATCCGGTGCCTCATCATTTCTTTATATCTTAGACACACTTGCCCGGTGTGTGAACAAATTTTCGCCCTGACAACTTTTCACGTTTGTTGAACCTGATGTGAAGCTGAAACGTCCCCCGCTTGACAGCGGGGGCTTTATGAGTGGTTCGCCGACGGGTTGTTTTAAAGCCCAGCATGTCAATGCGGGGATGCTGTTGTAATTTTTCCCCCGTGTAAATGCGAGATGCCGTTTTAATTCCATGATTCATCGTAACTGTCGGATAAATCATGAAGTGCAGTTGCAAAACGAACCACGCGATTTTTTCCGGGTTTTTGGGTATAATCATGTCCGACTTCTTTGCAGGGCCGCAAAAAGTTCACCGAACCATTATTGGCAGGCCGATGAGACAATTATGAGACTGATAATATTCGACGCCGACGACCAGCATCGCAGGGGCTTTTATCCGATCTCGCTCAGCAGGCCGGTCTGGGACCTTCGCTGCGGCCTGACGACTCTGGCCGACAAGCTCATCGCCAAAACTATGGCTGCCGACGTGGCCTACTGGGTTCCGCAATACCTTGCGGCCGTGTGCAGGCAGCGGACTGACCGGCGGGTCAACGATCCCGTTACGCTCCAGGCCGACGATCTGCTGATCGTCAACGCCCGCGTGAAGGCCGAGGGCCTCAACGTAACGCCTGCCGGCAGGGCGGAGATCGCCGTCGGCCGCGATGGCGAGGTGCTTTACGTCCGCATCCCGCGAAACGAGCTTTCGCTGGTCCGCACAGAGAGCCTCGATGTCCTGCTGGACTCGGCCAGGAACAATCTTCAGAACGTCCGCCCGGACATGCCGACGTGGAACCATATCTGGGACCTCGTAACCGCCTGTCCCGACCAGATCCGTTCCGACTTCAACGCCTACCGCTCGGCCAACAGGGCCGGCATCAGCGGCAAGGTCGAAGAACCGCGGGCCATCCGCGGCAGCATCGACTACGTCCACGTCGATACCGGGGCGGTGGTGCATCCGTTCGTCGTTATCGACTCAACCGGCGGGCCGGTCGTCATCGACCAGGGCGCGGAGATTCACCCGTTCACGCGGCTGGAAGGGCCGTGCTATATCGGGCGGAATTCCATTATTTACGGCGCCAAGATTTGTGCGGGCACTGCCATCGGGCCGAATTGCCGGGTCGGCGGCGAGGTTGAGCAGTCGATCATCCAGGGCTTTTCCAACAAGCATCACGACGGGTTCCTCGGCCATTCCTACGTCGGCGAGTGGGTGAACTTCGGGGCGTTGACTTCGGTCAGCGACCTGCGGAACGACTACGGCGAGGTCAAGGTCCGTCTGGAATGGCGGGGGGAATTGCACGCTACGGGTCAGCAGAAGATCGGCGTGTTTATCGGCGACCACTGCAAGACCGGCCTTTGCACGCTGCTCAACACCGGCGCTGTCGTCGGGCCGATGACCATGCTGGCAGAGCCGGGCAGATTCCTGCCTCGGCACATCCCGGCCTTCTGCACCGCACGCGACGGCGAACTAAGCGAACAGATCGACCGCAAAAAACTCTACGAGGTCGCCCGCGCCGCCATGGCGAGGCGAAAGACCAACTGGACGCCCGCCGATGAATCGCTATGGGATGAAATCCACGCCCGCTCCGCCGACCACCGCGCCGCGGCAGCCGGGCCGTACAAGGATTGATCCGAATTGAGGCGCGTGGCCTTGGCGCGTGGCACGGGCGTCTCGCCCGTGTGTTCCACGGCCGTCCCGGCCGTGGGTTGCTTTTAATGCAGTAGGTCGCGCAACTTGTTGCGCGACAATATTTCCCGCGTGCAACGAGTTGCACGCCCTACTTTTCAGGCTTAACTTGCCGCCCGTCCGGGACGTTGGATGTGGCTGTACTCGTGTTTATAATTGCCGCGGAGCGGCAAAGGATTGTAGCCACGAGTGAAGCGGAGGACGGCTTTTGCCGTCCGAAGCGAAACTCGTGGAAAAGGTTTCTGATTTTTCCCGCCGCGAAACGCCGGAGGAGTTTTTGAGCACGCCGCGAGTTTCCTCCGCCCCAGCCGGGGCGGAATGGGATAACGGACATTTCCCACGGATTCCGCGTCGAGCGGCTTCGCCGCTGCGCCGCTCCATCCGTGGCTACAACCCACCGCCGCTTCGCGGCGGGATGGGCATGGCATTCAGTCTTGATGGCCGGCCGGGGCGGTGGACGTGGCTGATTGCACCGGCTGCGATGACGCGCTTTGCCGAGACAAGCCCGGTCTCGTCGCGGCTGATTTGAGCTTCGCTATCGCTTCTTTGCACTTTTCTCGAGTTTTGGGATCATTATCTTCCCGTATTACTTCTTCTAGTGGACTAATGGCTCTTTCATCGCCAAGTTCGCCAAGAGCAAAAATGGTTAGACGACGAACGTAATCATCTTTGTCCTTCTGCAATGCCTGAATTAGCGGTTCAAACGCTCTTTTATCTCCAATGATGCCTAGTGCTCTGTCAGCCGTAAATTGATGGATATAATCTTTTCAGTTTAATCCGTGCATCTTCTGTGGTGAACTGCCAGTCGACCTTGTTCTCAGCCTT
>JACRIL010000069.1 GCA_016235825.1 Planctomycetota bacterium | reverse complement strand
GGTCTGGATGTCCGAGACGCCGATGGAACCGGCCCGGCCTTATTACCTCAAGCATCTGACCCGCACCGTCGCGGCCGAGGTCGCCCAGATCAGATACCAGATCGACGTTAACACGCTGCACCGCCGCCAGGCAGATCGGCTGGCGCTTAACGAGATCGGCCGGGCCGAAATCAGCGTCGGCCAGCCGCTGGCGTTCGACCCCTACACGAAAAACCGCGCGACCGGCGCGTTCATACTGATAGACCAGGTCTCCAACAACACGGTCGCGGCCGGAATGATACTCGACCGCGAACCGAGCGAACTGGTGCCGACAGATGTCAAGTGGACGGCCCAGCCGAAAAGCCATAACGTTCAACCTCACGCCAGCCTTGTCAGCCCCGGCGAGCGGTCGGCCAGACTCGGCCACAAGCCCGCTTGCGTCTGGCTGACGGGCCTGACAGGGGCCGGCAAAACCACCATCGCCTACAACCTGGAGCACTGGCTGCAAGGCATGGGCTGCGCATCCTTCGTCATCAACGGCGAAAATCTCCGGCTTGGCCTGAGCAAAGACCTGGACTTCTCGGCAGACGACCGCGGCGAAAATATCAGGCGGGCCTCCGAGGTCGCGAAAATGATGAACGACGCCGGCCTGATCGCCATCTGCGACTTCCTCTCGCCTTATCGCAGCCAGCGGGACCTGGCCAGACAGACCGTCGGCCCAGACAGATTTTTAGAGGTGCATGTATATGCGAGTGCCGCGACCCGGATGAAACGCGACCCCAAAGGGCTTTACAAACAGGCCGACGAGGGGAAAATCAATCTCTTCCCCGGCGTCAGCGCACCTTACGAGGAACCACAGCAGCCGTCGCTGGCATTCGACACAGAAAAACACAGTGTTGATGAATGCGTGGCCGGGATAATCGGCCTGCTGAAGCAAAAGGGAATTCTCCTCCCAAAACATGGTGAATGATGTGGCGGTCCCGCCGAATAACAACATTGTGTTTGACGCTCTACAGCCACTCGCAGGAACCGGCAATGGCTTGGTTACGGCTGGACTACGTCGGACAAGACCGATCCTGGTTTTGTTTCATTGCATGAATTTTCAAAAGGGCAATAATATCTTGCAAGTTCAGAGCGACCGATATGCAGGCTCGAAGAGCCGGAAGAAAGTAGCCCCGGGTGAAGCGAAGTCCGCCGTCAGGCGGACGAAGCAAAACCCGGGGATAGTCCGTCCTTTCAATGAAGTTCCGATTTTCGGCCCCGCCACCGGCAGACGTGCCAGGATTGAAAAATGCCCTGGCCGGGAATTTTCGACAAGCCATTTACCTGACTTCGCCAACTCCTTCGCCATCGCGCGTGCTTGTCCAAAGCGGATGAATGAATCGGCCAGGGTTTTGGGCTGTGGCATTTTAGACTCTGGGATCGTCTGCCTGTGGCGCGAACAAATATTTGGGCATACATCAAATGACTACATTCCCCGGGTTCCACGCCGCCCGCCTGACGGCGGGCTCTGTTCCACCCGGGGCTACTATCTGTCGGCCCTTCGGGCCTTAACCACGGCGATGCGAAATTTGCAAGGAAGTTTGGATTATGCGACGCCAGATACCCCGTCTTCCGCTTGGCTCCGGAACGGGACTACTTTCAAATACCCTGACAGGATGGACTTGTCTGGTGCAGCATCTGGACATTACTCAACCGCGTTTTTGGGATGAGAACCCAAAAAAGAATATTGTTTTGAGAAAGGAGAAGTTGGGTGAAGAAGTCAGAAAAATGCATTGCCGCATTGTTTGGAATTCTGGTTGTTCTTGCCGGAGTTGGCATTGTTGCATCCGTCATGTCCTGCAAATCGGCCAACCAGGGCGGCAAGGGCGCGACGACGCAGACGGGCAAGGCGACGCTTCTGAATGTTTCTTACGACCCCACGCGGGAACTGTACAAGGAATTCAACGCCTCGTTCGTCAAATACTGGAAGGAAAAGACCGGGGCGGATGTCGAAGTGTCCGCTTCGCACGGCGGGTCGGGCAAGCAGGCGCGGGCCGTGATCGACGGCCTCGACGCCGACGTGGTTACGCTCGCACTGGCTTACGACATAGACGCCATCGCGGCCAAGGGGCTGCTGCCGCAGGACTGGCAGAAAAATCTGCCCAATAACAGTTGCCCGTACACCTCGACCATCGTTTTCCTGGTCCGCAAGGGCAATCCCAAGGGCATCAAGAACTGGGACGATCTGATCAAGCCCGGCGTCGGCGTGATAACGCCCAATCCCAAGACCAGCGGCGGGGCAAGATGGAACTACCTGGCCGCGTGGGGCTATGCGATCAAAAAATATAACGACCCGGCCAGGGCGAAAGATTTTGTCGGCAAGCTGTTCGCCAACGTGCTGGCGCTGGATATCGGCGCCCGTGGTTCGACGAACACATTTATCCAGCGGAACATGGGCGACGTGCTGCTGGCGTGGGAAAACGAGGCGTTCCTTGCCGTCAACGAGCTGGACAAGGATAAGAATCTGTTCGACATCGTCGTGCCGCCTCTGAGCATCCTGGCCGAGCCGCCGGTTGCCGTCGTGGACAAAGTCGCCAAAAAACACGGGACCGAACAGCTTGCCAAGGCGTATCTGGAATTCCTGTACACGCCGCAAGGGCAGGAGATAGCCGCCAAACATTATTACAGGCCGCGGGACGCCGAGGTCGCCAAAAAGTTCGCCGGCCGTTTTCCGAAAGTAGAACTGCTGGCCATAGACGATCCGATGTTCGGCGGCTGGGCCAAGGCCCAGAAGACGCACTTTTCCGAGGGCGGGATATTCGACCAGATTTACATGCCTGCCGAAAATAAATAGAAGCGGCCCGGCGGAGCGATGGCAAGAAAACGAAAACGCGTGATGCCCGGCTTCGGCCTGACGTTCGGCTGCTGCGTACTGTACCTGGGCCTGATCGTCCTGATCCCGATTTCCACCATCTTCGCGTCGTCGGCGGGCATGACGTGGGAAAATTTCTGGGCGACGATAACGTCCAGGCGGGTGATGGCCGCGTACAAGCTGAGCTTCATGGCCTCTTTTCTCGCCGCGCTGGTCAACGTCGTTTTCGGATTCATCGTTACCTGGGCGCTGGTCAGGTACCGCTTTCCGGGCAGAAAACTCATCGACGCGATGGTCGACCTGCCCTTCGCCCTGCCGACGGCGGTGGCGGGGATATGCCTCGCCACAATCTACGCCAGGACCGGCTGGCTGGGCGGCCTGCTCGAGCCGCTGGGAATAAAAGTCGCGTACAACCAGGCGGGCATAGTGATCGCACTCATATTCATCGGCCTGCCTTTCGTGGTCCGCACCGTCCAGCCGGTGCTGGAAGACCTAGGCCAGGACGTCGAGGACGCCGCCGCCTGCCTGGGCGCAAGCCGCTGGCAAACCTTCAGGCGGATAATCCTGCCCGAACTGACGCCGGCCCTGCTGGCGGGATTCGCCCTGGCGTTCGCCCGCGGGCTTGGCGAATACGGCTCGGTGATTTTCATCGCCGGCAATATACCGATGAAGTCGGAGATCGCGCCGCTGCTTATCATCACCAAACTGGAAGAATACAACACGCCCGGCGCCACGGCCATCGCGGTCGTGATGCTGGCCGCGTCGTTTATCATGCTTTTCGCGATCAACACCATACAAAGATGGTCCAGCAGGCATATGGAGAGATAAAACTGGAACAGGCAGGAACAATTCGCCCAACGCATCGCCAAGCCGCCGTGCGTAACACCGAGTCGGCCCCGGTCCGCTGGGCGCTGACGGGTATAGCGCTGCTGTTCCTGGGGCTGTTCCTGTTCCTGCCGCTGCTGCTGGTCTTCATCGAGGCGTTCCGCAATGGCATTGCGACGTACATCGCCGCCCTGCGGAACGACGAGACGTTTTCGGCCATCTGCCTGACGCTGCTCGTGGTTGCCGTCGCCGTGCCGATCAACGCGGTATTCGGCATCGCCGCGGCGTGGCTGATCGCCAAGCACGACTTCCGCGGCAAGAGCATCCTGACGACCCTGATCGACCTGCCGTTCACCGTCTCGCCGGTGATCGCCGGCCTGCTGTTCATTCTGCTGTTCGGCGCCAACGGCTGGCTTGGGCCGTGGCTGGCCGAGCGCGACCTGAAGGTTGTCTTCGCCGTTCCAGGCATCGTCATCGCGACGATGTTCGTAACATTTCCATTTGTGGCCAGGGAACTGGTTCCGCTCATGCAGGTGCAGGGCGACGAGGAGGAGCAGGCCGCGCTGCTGCTGGGCGCCAACGGCTGGCAAACGTTCCGCCGAATCACGCTGCCCAATATAAAATGGGCGTTGGTTTACGGCCTGATATTATGCACGGCCCGCGCAGTAGGCGAGTTCGGAGCGGTCTCGGTCGTCAGCGGTCACATACGCGGCCAGACCAACACCATGACCCTTCAGGTCGAAATATTGTTCAACGAATACAATTTCGTCGGGGCGTTCGCGGCGGCCTCGCTGCTCAGCGCGTTCGCGCTGGTTACGCTGCTGGTCAAGAATATAATAGAGCGGTTCTCGCCGGAGTTCGTGAAAAAATGAGCATAGAAGTTACAAACATAATAAAGAGTTTCAACGAGCAGCCGGTCCTCAAGGACATCTCGCTCCGTGTGGACACCGGCGAGCTTGTGGCCCTGCTGGGTCCCAGCGGCTGCGGCAAGACGACGCTGCTCCGCGTCATCGCCGGGCTGGAACTGCCCGACAGCGGCAGGATCATGCTGCACGACGAGGATGTGGCGAAGGTTCAGGCCGGAAAGCGCAAGGTGGGCTTCGTCTTCCAGCATTACGCCCTGTTCCGGCATATGACCGTTTTTGAAAACGTCGCCTTCGGACTGCGGGTCCGCAGGGGCGCCAGCAGGCTGGCCAAAGGCGCCATCCGGCAGAAAGTTACGAAGCTGCTCCAACTGATCCAGATGGAAAACCTGGCCGACCGGTATCCGCACCAGCTTTCCGGCGGGCAGAGGCAGAGAGTGGCCCTCGTCAGGGCGTTGGCCGTCGAGCCGAAGATCCTGCTGCTCGACGAGCCGTTCGGCTCACTCGACGCCCGCGTCAGGCAGGAGCTGCGGACATGGCTGAGAAAACTGCACGACGAAATCCACCTGACGGGCATCTTTGTAACGCACGATCAGGAAGAGGCACTTGAAGTCGCCGACAGGGTCGTGGTGATGGATCAGGGCAAAATCGAGCAGGTCGGCACGCCGCAGGAGGTATTCCACAATCCGGCCAGCGAATTCGTGATGACGTTCCTTGGCAACGTGAACCTGTTCCACGGCCGGGTCGAGGACGGCAAGATCACGCTGGGGCAGGCCGGCTCGGCCACCGACACGCAGATCATAACGCGGCTCTTCGTCCGCCCGCACGATTTTGAGGTCAGCCGCACGCCCGCCGCCGATAACTTCCAGGCTGCGATATTGCGGATCAATGCCGCCGGGCCGAACGTCCGGCTGGAACTCAAGAGCAGGTTCAACGAGGAATTCGCCGCCGACATCTCGCACGAACTGGCCCGCTCGCTGAACCTCAACGCCGGCGACACCGTTTACGTCAAACCCCGCAACGTCCGCGTCTTCCCGCCGAACCACAAGGCCGATTAAGGGATTTGATTTTTACGTGGCAAAATAGGAGTAGTCTGTTTCAATAATTTTGCCGGCATCGGCGATAAATATATTGGTTCCGGCGGAGCTTCAAAAAGATTTTATATGCTTGACTTTAGTATCACTATTTGATACTATAAGAACAGTGGATAGGCACAAGAAGACGCTGATGGCGGTTTTTGCCGAACCTGTCCGGGCCAACATCAATTGGTCGGATTTTGAATCTTTGTTAAGACATTTGGGCGCTGAAATCACCGAAGGCGAAGGTTCTCGCGTTCGGATCGCCCTCAACGGCGTAAGGGCGGTATTTCATCGCCCTCACCCTCGCAAAGAGACTGACAAAGGCGCAGTTCGTTCAATGAGAAGATTTCTGACGGAAGCAGGAGCAAGATTATGATGAATTATAAAGGTTACATCGGTAAGGTCGAGGTTGACGAAGATGCCGGAATCATCCACGGCGAGATCGTCGGCATTCAGGATGTGATAACGTTTCAGGGCAGGTCCATCGCGGAGGTCCGAAAGGCGTTCATGGAATCGGTGGACGATTATCTGGCCTTCTGCCGCCAGAGGGGTGAAAATCCGAACAAGCCACATTCGGGAAAGTTTGTTGTCAGAATCGGCTCAGACCTGCACCGGCGACTGGATATGGCCGCCCGGATTTCGGGCAAGAGCCTCAACACGATCGTGGCCGAGTTTCTGGAAAAAGAAGCAAATTCCGCACTGTTGGCATTGAGCAATCCCAAAACGCATCGGCGCAGAAAGGCTGCTTCGTAGAATCAGGGTCGTTTTCAATCAGTTTTTCTGGCGGCCAGCCACATGTGCGAGGACAGGCCGTTGTCGGCGAGGAACTGCTGGAAGGGCCAGCCCAGTGAGTCCCATTCGTCGACGAGGGCACGTTTGAGGAAGGGATCGCCAGCGATATCAAGTTCGCCTTTGACGATGGCCTCGTGGACGTATTCAGCGTCGAGCCGGCCGGGCGTGTGGGCGATCAGCACCGAATAGCCGCACGACTCGGCCAGCAGCGTCAGCGACCGCGGATTGAAGAAGTTGACATGCTCCGGATCGACCACCAAGGCCTTGTCGCGGAGCATCTGGACGTCGAACCCCAGACCGTTGGGGCACGAGACGACCAGCAAGCCGCCCTTGCGGAGCCGCCGCGAGGCCTGGCTGAAAAATACTTTCGGCTCAAAGAGGTGCTCGACGACCTCGAACGCGACGACCACGTCGGCGGCGGGGATTTCGCCGTCGCCGATGTCCTCGATGCGTTTCTGGATTACGGTTACGCCCCTTTCGCGACAGGAGCGGGGGCCATTTCGGGCGTCGGCTCGACGGCCAGCACTTTCTTGAACTGCCCCAACGCCGCGGCAAGCGCCGCAAATGTGCCGAACCCCGCCCCGATCTCCATCAGCACGCCTTGCGGAATCGAGAACCGCCCGCAGTAATCGACGATCTTGTCGAGCCATGGGCGGTTTATCTTTTCCCGGCGTAGCCTTTTGGCGAAGCCGGAGGGCTGCGATGATGCTATTTTGGCAAGTGAAGACATTTACTCTCGAACCCGCCACGGGCAGAGAAGGCCTGAATCCTTGAGCACCCCGGCCAAGCCCCGGTCGCGCCGGTTTGTTTTTGCGGAAGGGTTTTATTTTCCCACCGGTGCGGAGGCGGCCGGCGTGTCTGCCGGCAGGGGCGGGGCGGAGGCGGCGTACAGGACCACGTTCCGCATCACGTCGAAGGCGGACTCCGGTTCGTATCCGTCGCAGGTTGCGCTGGCGTATCCCACGAGCCCGCCCGTGATGTCCTCCTGCGAGACGAGGACCATCGGCCGGTCAACCTTCAGGACGGCCAGCAGCCGCGGCTCCTTGATGCCGCCGACCCGAGCGCGGGTTACGCGGCGGTACTTGACCTTTTCGATGGTCATGTCCTTGATCTGGTAGACCTGGCTGGAAACCGGCAGCGGCAGCAGCGCGTCGGCGCCGAACAGTTCGTCGGCCAGATTCCTGGCCGACTCGAAGAAAGTCTTGGAACCTGCGGCGTCCAGCAGCAGGATCCCGCCGACGGCGATCCATTTCTTGAGCGAATCTTTTTCCTCGGCCGACAGCTTGAACCCGCCGGTGCCTGCCATGACGGCCAGTTTGACGTCGGCCGTCAGTTCGGCCGGCGTTATTCCGGTCGGCGGGCCGGAAGGCTGGCTGGCGGTAACCACTGGTGTCGCCTGGCCTGCCGGAATGCAATCTACCTTCAGGTCGTAAAGCATGGCCATCAGCCGGGCCAGCCGCTGCATCGCCAGCGGCTCGGGGTCGTAGTTGCCGGCGAACCGCAGGCGGGCGACCTTCACCGACTTTGCCGGGGCGGTCTTAGGCTCGGCCGGCCAGGCCTTCGAGCCGCGATACTTGAACTGCTTGTCCGTAACGTACATCACCGCATTTGCGGCGGCCTCGAAGTTGACCTTGCCCGTCGCAACCTGATACTGCTGCCAGGAAAGCGGCAGGTCGTTGTCAACATGGATCGCAAGCGGGCGGATGCCGTTGCTGATCTCGTGAATCCGTATGGCCGGCGGAATCTTGTAGATGATCGTGTTGAGCAGGTGGTCCTTGCCGCACAGGGCCAGCTCGTATTTCGGAAAGAGTTTTTTGTACAGGTTTCTGATGCCGGCGCCGAACGGCGCCCCGCCGCACTCGGTGATGCTCAAAAGCGTGCCGCCCTGATAGACGAACGCCCGCAGCTTTTCGATGTCCTCGGCGGAGAATTTGGGTTCCTTCGAGCCGGTAATGGCCAGGACCGGGGCGTCGTGCCATTCGTTTACGTCGGATTTGAGCGTGATAATCTGCCAGTTCGCCTCGGTCTCGAAGGCCTTTTCGGACCATCGGCAGAAGTTGGCAAGGGCACGCGGGCGGTTGTTCCAGTCGCCGTCGTACTCCAGCCGGTTGATGAGCACCGGCAGCCGCCCGCGAATGAGAAACAGCAGGCTGTAGCAGGTGTCCGAAATTATTCTTTCGGCTTCACGGCCCCACGAACCATCAGCATGCTGTTCGTTCAGGATCAGCGACGCCCCAGCCTTGTACCAGTCATATTCGCCGAAGTATTTGTATCCGCTGGCCAGACCCACCCGCTCGACTCCGTATAAATAATACGGATTCAGCCATTTAACCGTATCCTGAAAATTGGCATCCATCCATTCCAGGCCTTTTTTAATGGCGGCCAGGTCGGTTCCGCCCTGGCACTTGACGAATTTATCCGCATAAAGCCAATCGATGCATATAAACAATGAAGCTATGCCTGCGACCGTCATGCTCCCCTTGATTTGGTCCTGGTAGTCCCATCCGCCGTTGGGATGTTGTTTCGATATCCATCGTTTGAGGCACTTGTCCCAGTATTCCCTCGGGATTTCCATGCCTGCCCTTGCGCCGGTCCAGACGGCATAAATGCCATACTGGCTGTTGGAATTGTCTCCTATCTTTGTCGGTTTTGAAGGGTCAGAAATATAGTGATAAGAGCCTTCAGGTGTGGCTTTAATGAAAGCCTCGACGTCCGCCTCAAAATTCTTCCTGTATTTGTTGTCAAGCTGTTTGTTGACCGTGTACCAGGCGAGGCATCGGAAGGCCATGCAGTAAGTATATTTGCTCTGGTTTTCCGGCTTGGTCAGCCAGTCCAGCGCCCTGGTTATTTTCGGGTCCTTTACCGGTATGCCGCTGGCTACCAGCGTATAGATGGACATGGCGGTCGGCCCGTCCTTAAAATCCCAGGGCGGATTAACGTCTCGCAACAGAAATGCGTCCCAACTGCCATCGGCCTTCTGCTTCGACAGCAGGAATTGGACGGCCTTGTTTATGGAGGCCTCGACGTTCTGGTCGTTGACCGGAATTTTGGCCTTCTGTGCCAGGCAGACGGAATTGAACGCCATGATGAATGCCGCCGACAAAACCGCCGGACCGACGATGCCAATCGTTCTCATTGCTGGCTCCCGACAGAAGTTTGAGCAACGTCTTTAGTCAAACGTTATAAATGTATCATACCGTAATACCAGATCAATAAAAATGCAATAAATTCTGCTCCAGCCGGCGGGCCGCGAATTGAAAATATGCGTCATTGCCGGCCGGATCGCTTGCGTTTTTGGGCTTCCGCGGCGATTATCAGCGGTCCGGAAACACCATGGGAATATCGATGCAGACAACCTGTTGGCGCGGCATGAGGCTGGAGCATCCGTCGGCGTGGGAACTCACGACGGTCGGCGGGGAGAAGCAGCCGGGCAGGTGCATATTTTCGGACAGGCGATATCAGCGGCTCCAGGTCCTCTGGCGGGAGGTGAAATACGTTCCGGAGCTGACTTCAATAATGGAAAAGCATCGCCGCGACGCGAAGGCTGCCGACAAGCTGACCGTGCTGAAGGATGCACCCGAGCCGTGGCAAGGGGTCGTCCGCAAGGCCGAGTCAGGGTGGGTCGTCAACGCGGGCAGATTTTTCCGGCAGAATCGCTGGCTGGTCGAGGCGATGTTCGTCTGGCCTGGCGCGAGGGACGTGAATCTGGAAAACCGGATATTGGCCTCGATAACCCCGGCCGACGACCAGGACGAAGTCATGGCGTGGCAGGCGATGGGTCTGGATGTGTCGGTTCCAAAGGAATATGAACTGGAGGATTGTTCGCTTCAGGTGGGCAGGATTCGCTGGAAATTCGCCTCGCCGCACAAGAAAGCCCCGATGATCGCGGTCGAGCGGCTGGCGATGGCGGGCAGTTGGCTCAAATCTTCGCCGGGCGACTGGCTTGACGCGGAACTGCCGATCAGGGACAAGAGGCTGTTTCGCGGGCAGGACCGGGCCTTCGCGCACCCGGCGGACTGGATCGTCAGCCGCGGGCGGGCCGGGCGGCTGGCCGCCCTTGCCCGGCTCAAACGGATCAACCTGGACCTGGCATGGATCTGCCCGGCGGAAGACAGGCTTTACCACATAACGGTCAGCCGGCTTCAGAGGCGGCTGGAGATCGAGCTTCCGGCGGGCCTGTGCGTGCAGTGCTGCCGGGATGCCCCGGCGATAAAGAGCGGCGACTGACGCGGGATAATCGGTGAGAACGGGAGTCAAAAAGAAATCCGCCGCACGTGCCGGCGTCTCCGGCGGGGATATCCTGCTTGCCGCGGTGGAGATGAATCGGGCCATGAAGCTGGATCGGCGCCCCGACGGCGGGGCGATCGCCGAGATTCCCGTCCGCCGGCCCAGATTCCTCGTTCCGCCTCTGAGCTGGATACTGCCCTTCTCCACGATAAGAAGGGTTCAACTGGATAATCTTGGCCTGGAGGTTTTAGACTTGTGTAATGGGAATCGGACCATAGAATCCGTTATTGAAAATTTCGCGGCGGCGCATAAGCTTACGTTCCGTGAAGCCCAGGTTTCGGTAATGCAGTTTCTGAGGATGCTGGCCGACCGCGGCATAGTCGCGATCGTAGGGCCTGACGCAAAGGTTGAAGAATGAAGACCATCGAGGTTAAGAATCAGGTTCGCCTGCCTTTGGGCAAATGCGTCGAACTGGTGCTCAACGGCGTGCGGTTCCGTCTTTTCCGCTCGGCGATAACGGTGGTGATTATCGCGCTGGCGGTGGCGTTCCTGATGACGATGCTGACCGAGAGCATGGTAAGCCTGGAGGTCGGCAAGGCGCTGAAGGCCCGGACCGGTCCGCGCGACTCGCTGCTGTTCTGGTCGAGCCGCCTGACCAGCCCGATGAACGAGCAGGAACTGACTGGCATCATGGCCCAGGCCAAAGCCGGCGACGACAGATGGCGCGAGTTTCAGGCATGGGGCGCCTTGGACGACAGGGGCGTTGCGTCGCTGGCCGAAAATTCCGCCGCGGCCATGACATATCTGAATGACTTTTTCAGCCAGATTACCGAGGGCCAGAGGCGTCCGCTTGTCGGCAGGGCTTCCGGCGCGGCTATTTTCACCACCTTGGGCGAGCCTGACAGGCTGGCCACGTTCAGGACGGAATTCGCGAAGCTGGGCAAGCAGATGCCGACGTCGCTGGGCGAGTTTGAGAAATTTCTGACCGAGTGGAAGTCTCTCTCCGCCGCCAGGCATAAGATCCTCAAGGCAAACGCCGACAGCGTGAACATGGCCAGGGCCGTGCTGAACGACGCCCAGCCGGTGGCGTTTCTGGCGTCCGGCAAGGAAGATCTGCCGGCCAAACTGGCCCGGTGCGGTTTTGTCATCGACGGGCGTCAGGCCGGAATTATTTCCGTTCAGGCCCGCCAGAGCCTGGACAACGAGAAGATCGAGAGCCTGCTGAAGATACCGCTGGTTCAGGCCAAGCTGGCCGACAGGACCAAGGTGAAGATCGCCTCGATTAATCTGGGCACGCTGCTCGGGGAGATTTCCGGTTCCAGCGGCGCCGAGTGGCTGGCAAAGCTGACTGCAACTTCGGAATATTACAAGGCGGCCGACCAGTTGAAGATGCCGGCGTTCAACCTCACCGATCTTGCGATCCCCGTTCCCCCGGCCGGCCAGGACCAGGCCGCCCAGGAAAAGTTCAAAAAAGACGCACAAGCCTTTGTGGCGGCCAATGCCGAGCGCGTGCGGCAGGTGGCCAGGGGGCGGCTGAAGGACAACAAACTTGCCGAGATCGAGGCGAGCGTGCTGGTCTCGGGCGAGTCAAAAGGTTTCATGGGTTTTTCGCCCCGCACGCTCTGGCTGATCGTGGTCAGTTTCATCGTCTGCGTGGTGGGCATAACCAACGCGATGCTGATGAGCGTAACCGAGCGGTTCCGCGAAATCGCCACGATGAAATGCCTGGGCGCCACCGACGGATTCATCATGGTGAATTTCATCCTGGAGTCGTGCATGCAGGGCATAGCCGGCGGCATGATAGGCTCTGCCCTGGGGTTCATCCTCGGAATGCTCCGCAGTTGGGTCTCATGCGGGGCGATGGCATGGGAGCAGATGCCCGGAGCCGTCCTGCTGGCGGCGATGGGCTGCGCGATAGTAACCGGCGTGCTGCTTTCGGCCCTGGCGGCGGTTTATCCGGCTTACGTGGCCGCCAGACTGGCGCCGATGGAAGCGATGAGAATAGAGTAGGACCGGCAAATGCAGGAAAACATCCAGACTCAGCAGGCCGTCCCGTCCGCACCTTCGGGCCAGCGCCCGGTCATCATCCGGACCAAGGGGCTGAAAAAAATATACCAGATGGGCCAGGTCCAGACGCACGCGCTGCGGGGAATCGACGTGGAGCTTTATCGCAGCGAGTTCATCAGCATCCTGGGGCCCAGCGGCTCTGGCAAGAGCACGTTCTTCAACATGATAGGCGGGCTGGACAGCCCCAGCAGCGGCAGGGTGTTTATCGACGAGGTGGACGTGGCCCAGCTTAACGCCGTAGAGCTGGCCTTCCTGCGTTGCCGCAAGATCGGATACATCTTTCAGACGTACAACCTTGTCCAGTACATGACCTGCCTGGAAAACGTAACGGTGCCGATGGCCTTCGCCGGCGTCCCCACCGACGAGGCTCGGGACCGCGGGATGCGGCTGCTGGACCTGGTCGGGCTGAAGGAACGCTGGTTCCACAAGCCGATCGAGATGTCGGGCGGCCAGCAGCAGCGGACCGCCATCGCGCGGAGCATGGCCAACAACCCGGCCATCCTGCTTTGCGACGAGCCTACGGGCAACCTCGACCTCAAGACCGGCGCAGAAATCCACTCCATTCTCAAGCGGCTCAACAAGGAGCAGGGAGTTACCGTGATCTGCGCCACGCACGACCACAGGCTTATCAACATCTCCGATCGCATCCTCTGGATACGCGACGGCACGATCGACCGCATAGCAAACCGCAGCGAAATTACGGTTCAGACAGGCTCGATCGGAGGGCACGAGAATGAATAGCAGGATTGGACTTCCTGTCCTGGCATTGGTCCTGTCGGCCGCGGCATGGCAGGTCGGGTGCAGCAAGTCGGACAAGGGCGGGCAGGTCGCAAAAACAGCCACCATGCCGAGCGAGGCCGCCCTGCTGGCAAACAGCTTCCTGCCCGCGGAACTCGATCTTCAAAAGGCGAATGAGCGGGTCGCAAAGGCCAGGCAGGCCGTTGCGTCCGGGATGCCGGCGACCGCACCGGCGGACCAAGGCTACTATCTGGACCTGGCGGTGCTCGCCGGAGGAAATCACAGGCTGGCCGGGCTGGAAGAAGGCAGCGTCAGGGCCGGCAGATACGTTCAGGACAGGCTGCTCCAGATGGGTTTCAAGCCGAAATACGATAAATCCCTGCCGCAGGACGACAGCCTTTATGTGCAGGATTTCCAGGTCGTTCAACCTGTTTACAATGAATGCAAACTGATCGTGAAGGGGAAGGAATACGGGCTGAAGGACGGTTTCTATCCGATGAGGCCCAATTCACTCTTGGCCCCGATAACGCCGGCAGAGGGGCTTTCGGGCCGCACTATCTGGTGCGGGCGGGGCGAACTGGGCGAATACAGCCGGATCCCCGAAAACGGCATAGTCCTGCTCGACTACGATTGCGACAAGAACTGGCTGACGGCCTTCGCGCTGGGGGCCAGGGCGATCATTTTCATCGGGACCGACACGGCCGTGGCCAACGGATGGCGGCACGTCAATCTGCCGGCGAATCTGCCGAGGTTCTATGTTACAAGGCGGCTCGCGGAGAGCATGGGCTGGGCGCCGGCGTCGGCCGGCAGGCAGGAGAGCTTCAAACCGCCCGGCGCCGAAGTAACCATCAAGGCCGCCTGTGAATGGAAGCAGTTCACCGCGCGCAATGTTATCGCGATGATAAAAGGCTCGGCCCCGCAGATGCAGCCCAACGGCCCGGCCGAGACGATCATCCTCGACGCCCCGCTGGACAGCCTGTCGGAGGTTCCGCTGCTTTCGCCGGGCGCGAGGAATGCCGCCAACGTCGCCGCGCTCATGAGGATCGCCGGACAACTGCGGGCCGAAAAGCCCAAACGCAATGTGTTCCTGGTCTTTTTTGACGGCCAGACGCTCAATCACGCCGGAGCGAGGGAATTTTACGGCGCAGTTTTCCGCCAGGCCAAAGGCGTCGAGGCCGCGGCTTTTCAGCAACGCCAGGCCGGCGACAAGCCCGGTCTCATGGAGCAGTTGGCCCAGGAACGCGAATACCGACAGAAGATGCTGGCAATTTTGAACCTGCCGGACATGTTCGACGACCAGGCCAGACAGTCGGATTTTTATAACGACACAATCAAGGCCATCAAGGATGCCAGCAAGGCCATGGACATGGAAGTCCTGGATGAACTGCGCCCGCGCCGCCTCGAACACAGGGAAATCGAGTCAAAAATAAAAAGCAACGCCAGAAAGCTGGACAAGGCGGATGCCGGTCAGAAAGCCGCCCTTGAGCGGGAAAACCTTGCTTACAGGGAAAAACTCGAAAAGGATGTCGAACCGAAGATATTTGAACTTGAGGTCGAGGACCTGGCCTGGAACACATGCGAAAGGATTGTCAGCGTAAATCATCAGAAAAAGAGGCTCGAACTGGATGTCAACAACAGCCAGGCCCTCAAGGACCTGTTCAAGGATGTTTCGGGCAGGGACCCGCAGAAGAAGCGGGAAAAGCTGGTAAAGGTTACGCCTGAACGATACGGGCAATTGTTGAGTTACGTCCGCCGGATGTGCCAGACCCGCATCGCCGAGATCGACCGCGACATGATGCAGGCCGCCCAGGGAGGGATAATCCGCGACGCGGCGGCGGGCAATGCGGAAATTCCGCCAATTGTCCTTCATATAAGCGTCAACCTGGGCGACGCGCGAAGGCTCTGGACGTTCATCCAGGGCGAGGACAGCGAACTCCTGCCTGAAGACGTTTCAGGTTATCTCCAGTCGGCCTTCCCGGCGATTCGCGACATCAAGGTTCAGTCGCCGCAGCGCTGGCCGGATTTTGACGACAGGACCATCAAAGGCGACTACAAGCCAAGGCTGTTCTCGCCGGGCCTGTTCGCCGACAGCACGGCTGTGGCCAGGATTTTCGCCGTGCTGAACCTTTCGGCGATGACCGTTCTGGATCGCCTGCCCCGCCAGGGCCAGCCTGTGGACACCATTGAAAATCTGGACATAGCCGCGGTGCTGTCGCAGGCCGACCAGTTCGGCGTTTTTCTGGGTGCAATGGCCGACAGCCCCAAGCTGCGCCTGACGGGCGGAAGAACCATCCAGGCCATCTACAGCGACATCGAGTGGCAGGGCGCCAGGGCCAGCGGGGCGTCCGTCAGTTTCTTCAGCGGCGGCATGACCGATACCCCGGCAAAGGGCGTGCTCACCACCGTTCAGCGGGCCTTGTGGGACAACCTCTCCGTCTACAAGGAGCCGCTCGGATTTCAAACGGCCCTTGTGGCTAAAACCAACTCCAACGGCAATTTCGTCATTCCTCCGGTCTCAAAAGACCCTGCCACCGGCTTGGGGACCTCGTACATCATATCGGCCGCATTCGACAATTCTCCGTCGGCCCTGCCGGCGGCATCTTCAGAACAGGCAGGCAGAGGCCTGATTTCCAGAATAAACCACACCGCGGTGCTGTCCGGCGTCGGAAGCATAACCAGGCGGGCATCGAGAATCTTCAAGTGCAAGTCGATGACGGTGGTGAATTACGGCCTGTCGCGAGGAGTTCTGGCTTCCGACGTCATGCGGGCCATCTCGACGTCAAAGTTTCCGCCGGACAGGTCGCTCGCCTGCGAGTGGGAAAACGTCCTCGCCCTGTACACCCCTTACGACACCAAAGGCTTCAAGGTCTTCAACAGAGCCGGAATGGTTCTTGTCAACAATTTGAATTCCAAGGAGGAATATCAGGGCGTCGGACTGGACAACGAAGACCCGTTCTTCCATCCCGTATCTCCGCTTGTTACAGCCCACGACCTGCGGACGCTTGACGAATATCGCCTTAACATGCTGCGGGAGAACAGGATCAACCAGGAATCCCTGGAGGTGCTTATCGGCATGGCCAAGGATATGGAGGACGACGCCCTGGCGTGGCTGAAAGGATTAAAGCCGCACGATGACGCCGCCAGTCGTCCGGCCTCCGCCCAAGCCGCCAGCCAACCGGCCGTCGCATATTCCGCCGCCATGCCGGCGGGGGGGCAGACCGGCACTGCCAGAACCGCCGGCGTCGACGCCTTCTTCGGCGACATTGTAACCTCGGCCGCCTACGGCAGAAGAGTCTACACGCCCCTGACCGAGGTGCTGAACGATCTGGTTACGGCCGTCGTGCTCCTGCTGCTGCTGGCGATTCCGTTCGCCTACGCCCTGGAGCGCCTGCTGATAGGGACGCCGCACATTTATCGCCAGATCGGCTGGTTTATCGTCTTTTTCCTGCTGACTTTCGCGATCCTTTATCTGGTGAATCCGGCGTTCAAGATCGCCTCGACGCCGATGATCATATTCCTTGCCTTCGCGATCATCCTGCTGAGCTGCCTGGTGATCTTCATAATGGTTCGCAAGCTTCAGTCGGAAATCCGCAAGATGCAGGGCCTGGGCATGACGGTCCATAGCGCAGACGTGTCGCGGCTGAGCACGATGACCGCGGCGGTGAACATGGGCATAAGCACGATGCGCCGCCGCCCGCTGCGGACGATGCTGACCGCCTTCACCGTCGTCCTGCTGACGTTCACGATTCTGACGTTCGCCTCGTTCGGCAACAACTGGGGGCCCAAGCAGACCTACGAGGGTCCGCTCAACGGCGCGCCCCACATCCTGATCCGCCATCAGCTCTGGAGTCCGCTCCAGGGCGACATCCAGCAGGTCCTGCGGGGCAGGCTCTCCGACGTCGCCGCGGTTGTTCCGCGGTACTGGATATCTCCGACGACCACCGAGGCAGTCGAGGCCATGAAAAACAACACCACGTGCGACCTGCTTCTGGCCAGGCAGGACTGCTCGTCGGTGGTGGCGGTAGGCGCGGCGATAGGAATGGACCCGGCGGATGTTGCGGCGCAGCCGGAGATCAAATCGCTGCTGGACGGCAAAACCGACCTGCTTGAGACCGACGGAATATTTTTCACCAAGGCCGTCTGCGAAAACCTCCATCTGACCGACAAGGACATTGGCAAGGCCGGAATTCTACTGGCCGGAAACCGGTTCACGTTCGCCGGGGTCATGAAGGAGGCGATGGCCGGGTTCACAATGCTGGGAGGCCAGAGCATCCTTCCGGTCGATTATCAGGCCTCGGCCGGCGGGTCGCCCGACACGATCCTTATGGCCGAACAGCATGCCGCCAAGGCACAGAAGGTCGAAGTCGAGAGCACGCAGTTCGTATCGTTCAACCTGGACCGGACCGTGCTGATCCCGGCCAATAAAGCCCTCCGGATGCGGGGAACTCTGAGGTCCATCTGCATCTATCCGCGCAGCCAGCAGGACAGCCAGACGCTCGCCAGGCAGGTCTCCAGCATAACCGAGCTGCCCACTTACGTCGGCATGCAGGGCGGCGTCTTCCGGTTCATCTTTACCTCGCTGACCAGCGCCAGCGGCTGGCGCGACCTGATGGTCCCGGTGCTGCTGGGCGGGCTGATAATCTTCGCCACCATGCTCGGCAGCGTAACCGACCGCGAGAAGGAGATATACACGTTCAGCTCGCTGGGCCTTGCCCCGCCGCACGTGGCGAGCCTGTTCTTCGCCGAGGCGTCCATGTACGCCGTGATCGGCGGCATGGGCGGATACCTTCTGGGCCAGGTGGTTGCCAGGATCATGGGCTGGATGAGCAGCATGGGCTGGCTGTCGGTGCCGACCATGAACTACAGCTCGACCAACGCCATTGTAACGATCCTGATCGTCATGGCGACGGTGCTCGTCTCGACGATCTATCCGGCGATCAAGGCCTCGCGGTCGGCCAATCCCGGAATTCAGCGGACCTGGCGGATACCCAAGCCCCAGGCCGGCATGTACGACCTGGTCTTCCCGTTCACGGTGTCGGCTTACGACATCACCGGCGTGGTCAGCTTCGTCAAGGAGCACTTCGACAATCTCAACGACACCTCGCTGGGCTGTTTCGCCACCACGTCCTGCCACATCTTCCGCCAGAAGCTCAACGACATGCTGGGCTTCAGGGCCAATGTCGCCCTGGCGCCCTTCGATCTGGGCGTAAACCAGGACTTCGCCATGCTCAGCCGGCCCAGCGACATCGAGGGCATCGACGAGGTGAGGGTGCTGATCTTCCGGCTCAGCGGCGCAAACGGCGACTGGCAGCGGTCCAACAGGATGTTCATACATGATCTTCGAAAACAGCTCCTGATCTGGCGGTCGCTGCCGCACGAGGTCCAGGAAAAATACCGCCAGAAAACCATGGAGGCGTGGGAATCGCTGTCAAGGGAGCAGGTCGACCCCGAGGCTATTTTCGGGCAGTACGCACAGCAGGACGGAGAAGCCAAATGAGCACCGTCAAGATCGACAAGGAACTCGAACAATTCCGCAGCCTGATGGAGGTGCCCTCCACGTTCGACGAGGGCTTCAGTTGGACGGCCCTTGCCGGGGCGGTGTTCATCGCGATCCTGATGGTGCCCGGGGCGATGTACATGGGCCTGCTGGCCGGCGGAGGCGTGGGACCGGCGGCGCAGTGGGTTACGGTCATCCTTTTCATCGAGGTCGCCAGGCGGGCGCACAAGAGCCTCAAGCGGGCCGAGATTTTCGTCCTGTTCTACATGGCCAGCGCCGCGATGGGCCAGCCGTTCAGCGGCCTGCTGTGGAACCAGTTCTTCGTGCAGTCGCAGGCGGCCACGGGAATGGGCGTCGCCGAGCACATGGCCGAAGTTACATGGTTTGCCCCGACCGATCCGGAAATTCTGGGGCTGAGGAGTTTTTTCAATCCCGCATGGTATCCGGCCATCGGAATGGTCATCTTCAGCACCATCATGGGCCGGCTCAACGGCGCGATACTCAGTTACGGCCTGTTCAGGCTCGCCAGCGACGTGGAGAAACTGCCGTTCCCGATGGCGCCCGTCGGAGCGCAGGGCATCCTGGCTCTGGCCGAGCAGCAGACCGAGGAGACCCAGCGGTCGCGGGCGGAAGTTGCCGGCGCAGAAAACTGGCGATGGCGGGTATTCAGCATAGGCGGCGTGCTGGGGCTTCTTTTCGGCACGCTTTATCTGGCCCTGCCGGCTATTTCTACGGCCCTGCTCGATCAGCCTATCGTCATCCTGCCCATTCCGTTCACTGATTGGACGCCCAAAACCGCGCCGTACCTGAACGCCGTGGCCACAGGTCTGTCGCTGGACCTGGGGCAGATGGTTTTCGGGATGGTCCTGCCGTTTTTCGCCATGGTCGGCAGCTTCATCGGTTTTCTGGCGACGGTGATCGCCAATCCGATCCTGTTCCATTACGGCCTGCTGCCCAACTGGAGCAACAAATACGACACGATTCAGACACAGTTCTCCACGAACATGGATTTTTATTTCAGCTTCGGCATCGGGGTGGCCGCCTCGATCGCCATCATGGGCTTCTGGCAGGTGTACAAGGGCCTGCGGGACCGCGCCAGGCAGCAGAAGAAACAGCAGGCCGTCATGGGCGGCCAGCAGGTCGCCGCCGTGCCGATTGACCGCACCAAACTCAGGGGCGACATTCCGGTCTGGGTTATCCTGGCCACTTACGCCGTTACGTCGCTGTCATATATCTGTCTCAGCGGCTGGCTGATCGACTGGCATCCGGGCGTCATGTTCGTCCTGGTCTTCTTCGCGTACCTGTACACCCCGATAATCAGCTATGTAACCACGCGGCTGGAAGGCCTGGCCGGTCAGGTGGTCCATATTCCAATGGTCCGCGAGGCGGCGTTCATCCTCTCGGGCTATCAGGGCGGCGTGAAGATATGGTTCCTGCCGATTCCGCTGGCCGATTACGGCATCGGCGCCGTGTTCTATCGCCAGGCTGAACTGACCGGCACAAGGTTCTGGTCGATCTGGAAGGCCGAACTGGTCCTCATGCCGATCATACTGGTCTCCTCGATCGTCTTCGCGCAGTTTATCTGGTCGCTGGCGCAGATTCCCAGCGCCGATTATCCCTTCGCCGACAAGATGTGGGAACTGAACGCGGCCAACGGCTGCATCATCAATTCCGCCACCCTCGGGCGGTACAGCCCGTTCAGCGACGCATTCCGATGGCATTACGTGTTCTGGGGCGCTGGGATCGGCATGGCCCTTTTCGCCTTCATGTCGGTCATCCAGGCGCCGATCATGATGATCTACGGCATCCTGCGCGGGCTTAACCAGGCCCTGCCGCACGTTATCATCCCGCAGTTCATCGGGGCGCTGCTGGGCAGGTTCTACTTCCAGCGAAAACTCGGCCTGGTCTGGCGGCAGTACGTGCCGGTTGTGGCGGCGGGTTTTGCCTGCGGCATGGGACTGATCACGGTCCTGGGCGTGGGGCTGAACTTCCTCGCCAAGAGCGTCATCAAGATTCCTTACTGACGGTTCGAGAGGCATTGCATGGTATCCGAACAACAAACGGTCATTATCGAGTGCCGCGGGCTTTCAAAGACGTACCGCATGGGCAAGGTCGAGGTCTACGCCCTGCGGGACGTGGACCTGGACGTCAACGCCGGCGAATATCTGTCGGTCATGGGTCCAAGCGGATCGGGCAAGAGCACGCTGTTCAACATGATAGGCGCGCTCGACAAGCCCACCGGCGGCACCGTTTCAATCGCAGGCTGCGACCTGACCAAACAGACCAGCCTCCAGCTTTCCTACTTCCGCAACCACCACATCGGGTACGTCTTCCAGGCATTCAATCTCATACTGTCGCTGACAGCCCTGCGGAACGTCATGCTGCCGCTGCTGTTTTCCGGTCTGAGCACTCACGACGCCAAAAAGCGGGCGACCGAGGTGCTTACGGAGGTCGGCCTGGAGCACCGGCTGGAGCACCGGCCTGACGAGCTTTCCGGCGGCCAGCAGCAGCGCGTGGCCATCGCCCGAGCGCTGGCCATGAACCCCACGATCATCCTGGCCGACGAGCCGACCGCAAACCTCGACCTGCACACCGGCGAGGAGATCATTCGCATGCTCCGCGAACTCCGCGACAAACACGGCGTTACCGTCATCACCGCAACCCACGACCACAAGATGCTCGACAAGTCCGACCGCATCCTCTGGATCAAGGACGGCAAGAAAGACAAGATCGAGAACCGCAGCGATCTCAACATCCAGGTCGGCAAGGTCGAATAGATGTAGGTCGCGCAACTTGCCGTCAGGCCACGGCTGTCGTATTGACCAGAATGATCCAAGGTTTTTCTGATTAAAATGGTGGAGTAAATACCTTCCTCCCAGAAGCGGCTCAAGGGCCGCGGAAGGAGTGAAGCAGATGTCAGAATTGGATAAGACCTGTTTGGGACAGGAGGACGGGAAGTTCACAGACGCCGGGGGCGTAGCGGAGGGAGGCCCGCAAGGGCCGACCGTAGCGGAGCCGCCGGCGTCACGCGCGCCGGACGGGGCACCCCCCTCGGCGCAGTCGCGGTACGATGC
>JACRIL010000006.1 GCA_016235825.1 Planctomycetota bacterium | reverse complement strand
ATTTTGCCCGCCATAAACAGGCAGCAGGGCCGATAAGGACAGATTTTTAACGCAAAAATATGAAACTTGCGGAAAACAACAACGGCCTCGCGACGAATCAAGGTTGTGGACGACTAAATCGACAAGCCCTTTAGCGGGGGTTTATGGATGCCCAACATTGGTTTTGGTGATGTGTCAATTTTCAGTTCGCGGCATTTTATCGCAAGGGCAACAAGAAATTATTAGAAAATCCCGGTCGGACATAATGACACATCACAAAAAAACACAAAACTCTGCTCTCGCCGAACCCTCGCTAAAGCGGGGGCCTGTTACACGACGCAGGCGGATCGGTGTGGATTTTCAGCAGAGCAAGTCCCTAACAGAACGCCCCTCACGCAGCATTCTGTTAGGGACTCTTTTTTTGGCACATTCGTCCGGGAATGGTTATGGCCGGAGGCTTTTTGGCTGATACAATTCTTTTAAGATGAAGACCGTTGTTTTAAAAGCTGGAACTGATGAACGCTCGACGTCGCGAGCCTCCGCCGCGGGCGTCGAGGCCCTCAAGGCCGGCAAGCTGGTTGCATTCGCGACCGAGACGGTCTATGGCGTTGGCGCGATCGCAACCAACCAGGCCGCGATGGAGCGTCTGAGGGTTTTGAAGGACCGGCCGCAGCGTCCTTTCAGCGTCCACGTCGGGCATCCGGGCGAGGTCGCCCGCTATGTCCGCGATGTGCCGGCCCAGGCGGAAAGGCTGATCCGCCGCGCCTGGCCGGGACCGGTTACTATCCTGATGGGCACGGGCGGCAGGCTCGCCGACGATGAACTCGAAAAGGCCGGGCTCAGGGGCGTCCTTTGCCATCAGGACGTGATCGGCCTGCGATGTCCGGCTGTTACTGTTACCGCCGAAATGCTCGCCGCCGCGGGCCTGCCCGTGTCCGCCACCAGCGCCAACCGCGCCGGCAGGCCTTCGCCACGAAACGCCGGCGACGTGCTGGCCGACCTGGACGGCAAGATCGACCTGCTTATAGACAGCGGGCCGACTCTCTACGGGCGGGACAGCACGATCGTGCATTTTGGCGCCGACGGCCTGACCGTCGTCCGCCAGGGCGTGCTGGACGAGCAGGCCGTCCGCAAACTCGCCGGGCTGAATCTGCTGTTCGTCTGTTCGGGCAATACGTGCCGCAGCCCGATAGCCGAGGGCGTCGCGCGGAAACTGCTGGCCGAGCTGCACCGCTGCCGGCAGGAAGACCTCGGCAGGCTGGGCGTCGGGGTTTCGTCGGCGGGCACGGGGGCATTTGACGGCCAGTCGGCAAGCCCCCATGCCGTCGGGGCGGCGGGCCGGCTCGGCGCCGACATCTCCGGCCACTCCAGCAGGTTCCTGACTGACGAGTTGATTAATGCGGCCGATCTGGTATTCTGCATGACGCAGTCGCATGTCGAGCAGACCCGTCAACTGGCGCCGGCGGCGGCCGGGAAAATAATCAGGCTCGACCCGCGGGCCGACGTGCTCGATCCGGTCGGGGGCGGCGTCGAATTGTACGACAGGACCGCCAGGCAGATCGAGCAGGCCCTGCGAACGAGAATGGAAAAAGGTTTGCCATGATAATCGTCATCGGAGCCGACCATCGCGGATACGAGGTCAAGAACAAGATAGCGGCGATGCTGGCCGAAATGGGCCATTCGATCATGGACGTGGGCCCCTCAGACCCTCGTAGCTGCGACTACACGGACCAGTGCTGGCTGGCGGTCCGGGCCATCCTCGAAGGTCGGGCCGAAAGGGGAATTCTGACCTGCGGCACGGGTCTGGGAATGAGCGTTACGGCCAACAAGGTCCCCGGCATTCGCGCCGCCCTCTGCCACGACGAACTGGCCGCACAGATCGCCCGCCGGTACATGGACTCCAACGTGCTGTGCCTTGCCAGCGACTCCCTCGGCGAGGACCTGATGAGGCGGATCGTCATGGCCTGGCTTCACGCGGCCTTCGAGGCCGGCGGAAGGCACGAGCGGCGGGTCAGAAAAATCGCCCTCATCGAGCAGGGCAAAAGCCCCCTCAACGGACTATGATCCAGTTCATTTATTTCTGACGAATTCAGAATTCTAAAACGGCGCTCCTGCGTTGACATATGGGGCTTTCAAAAAACCTGACGTCGCAATATTCATAAAGTTCCCTGCGCAAGCAAGGAGATATCTGCAATCGATCTGGTATGGGGGATGACGCCGTAATGCGGCCTATTTTCCTGGAACGCCAATTTCAACATCGCAGATGCGACAGAAAGCGGTCCCGCGGTGAAGCGCAGTCCGCCGTCAGGCGGACGCAGCGGAACCCGGCAAAGGCCTTCATCATTATTCCGATTTTGTCGGCCGGCATGCCCGCACTCATGAAATATCGCCATTTTGGGATCATCGCTTTCTGGGAGATTAACCTGCCTACGGGGTGTATTGACATTCAGACTGAATATAAGGATGATAAAACTGTGTCGATAACAGATGCGGTCAAAGATAAAAATGGTAAATATGATTTGACTATTCTTTGGCCCAATGCGCCTAACAGCCCGTTGAAAAAGTGGCATGGGCATCTTGCCCGTGTGTTCCACGACCGTCTCGGTCGTGGTATTTGTTGTTTTTTCAGGCCTTCCAGGGGCGAGACGCCCCTGGGACACACGGACGAGACGTCCGTGCCACGAAAGATGAGGCTTTTTCAACGGGCTGCT
>JACRIL010000066.1 GCA_016235825.1 Planctomycetota bacterium | reverse complement strand
CGTGCCTGGCGTCTCTGCCCATCCTTGTGTCAGCCAGCGGCGTGTTCTCGTCGGCCAGGAAGGCCGTGTAAGGCGTCATTATGCCGTAATCGCGGCTGAGCCTGATAACCTCGTCGATGAGTTCCTTCTTGTCGCCGTTGCTCTGAATCTGGTCGAGCAGCCAGCCGACCCGCCTGAGCGCCCAGAGCTTTTCCACGAAGTCGTACTTCCAGTCCCTGCCCGAAGGCCGGACGCTCACGGAATACTCAAAGACCTTTTCCTTCCCCTCGTAATTGCCGCTTATCACAAGCTGGGTCCTGTATAAACCCTTGTCATCCTTGGACAGGCCGGTGTCCGCGTCGTACCTGCCGACCATCACGATCTGGTCGCCGTCGAACAGGTCGCCGACCTTGCGGGGATAGTTGTCCCGCAGCTTTAGCCCCTTGATGTCGACCTTCACGTCGGTCATCACCGGGTTCTTGATCTTGGCGTACAGGCTGTTCATCTTGGTTTCGATCTTTTCCTTGGGCTTCACGTAATCGCTCTTGCCGTTGTTTTCCTGCACGAGCTTGTCCAGCAGCCTGGTGTTCACGTCGTACCCGACGCCCAGGGCGAAGACCCTTGCGTTGGCGTCGTTGGCCTTCAGGGCGTCCTCAATAATGTCCTTCTCGTTAGTCTTGCCGATGGTCGGCAGGCCGTCGGTCATGAATATGATATAGGCCGGCCGCGACTTCTTGCTCCGCTGCGAGCACATCTTCATCGCCTTCTGGAGGGCCTCGTGGATCGCCGTGCCGCCCGTTGCATCCACGCGGTCCAGCATGTCGATGGCATCCTTGACCTTGTCCTTGTCGGCCGGCACCAGGTCGTCAAAGAACGTGTCGACCGCGTCGCTGAACGAAACCACGTTGAAGCGGTCCTCGTCATTGAGGTTCTTCAGAATGTACGTAACGGCTTCCTTCGCCTGGCCGATTTTGTCCTTCTCGCGCATCGAGCCGCTGTGGTCGATCACCAGCAAGACATCCTTCGCTATCACGTTTTTGGATGCCGACTTGGGATTCGGGCTGACCAGCATCATGTAATAGCCGTCTTCCTTGCTCCGCGGCTGGTGCGTCAGCAGCGTGGCCCCCACATCCTCGTCAGCCTCCTTGTAAAACACCTGGAAATCGCTGGTGGGCAGGGTCTTGGTTTCCTCGTAAATCGCCACCACGTGATGCGGGTCGTCCTTGTCGCGTTTGATGGAAATATCGTGCGTTGGCGAATAGATGTTCGTCAGGTCGGCCTTGCTCTTGACGTCGAGCTTGACCTTGACGCTGTCGATGGCCTTGGCCGAAAACTTCTCGGTGTTCAGCGGGTACCACACCTGCACCACGTCGTGGTCCTTTTTGCACGGCTGCTTGTAGGTAACGACCACGTTGGCCGGCTTGTTTGGCTCCAGCGGAAAGGCCGAGGTCTTCACCAGCCCGAAGCCGACGTATTCCAGCAGGGCCGGGTCCTTCTTGCGCCGGACGATGTCCTCGTAAATCTTCCTGGCCTCGTCGGCCTTCATCAGCTTGGCGGTGAACTCCTTGCCGTTGACCAGCAGCGTCATCGAATCGATCGCGGCGTCGGGCGGCACGGGGAAGAGGTATTCAACCTCTATCATGCCGCTGCCGGTGTTGACGAACTCCTGATCGACCGAGACGTTGGCCACCTGGTCGCGGACGGTTATATCAACATGGTGATAGTTGACCGCCCAATGGCCCACCACGCGGATGTCGTGCCTGATCGGCACGATCATGCCGTCGGCCATCGCCCGCGTGGACAGACCCGCAAACCCAGCCGCAAACAACCCAAGCAGCAGACCTCTGAAAATCTTCCCGTGTTTCATCGCATTTCTCCTAAATTGACCCGAAACCATCGGCTTCCGATATTTTAGACGAACAGGTTCGCGAAAAGTTCCCGAAAAATAATGATTTATGCCAGTCCTTTTTGCAGGCGGCCCCGCGCGGGCGATTTTGCGCATAACTATTTGCAGACATGCAAGTTATGGAGCCGCCCGAAAACAGAGGCTGGCAAAATATCATTTTATTGAGGATTTTGAAATCAACCGATCCGCTTTTTGACGAACTCGACTACCTGGCCGGCCGGGATGCGCTCCTGTTTGAGGCTGTCGCGGTCGCGGATGGTAACGGTCTGGTCCTGTATCGTCTGGCCGTCAACGGTTACGCAGAACGGCGTGCCGGCCTCGTCCTGCCTGCGATATCGCCGGCCGACAGCGCCCTTCTCGTCGTAGAACGCCGCCAGCCCCGCGGCCTTGGCGTCATCGTAAATCTTCCGGGCGATCTCGGGCATGCCTTCCTTCTTGACCAGCGGAAAAACCGCCAGTTTTATCGGCGCCAGACGCGGATGGAATTTCATCACAGTCCGGGCCTGCGGCTTGCCGTTCTCATCCGGCGCGGTGTCCTCGCAATACGCCTCGCACAAAAACGCCAGCGTCGCGCGGTCCACCCCGCCGGATGGCTCGATCACAAACGGCGTGAACCTGAACGGCATGGCGTTTTTGGCCTTGTCGGCGGCCTCTTTGGCCAGCTTCGCGTCGCCGCCGAACTTGTCGGGCGTGTATTTGTCTTTTTCCGCCTCCCACGCCTCGTCGTCGAAGTAGCTCATGTCCTTGCCGCTGAACTTGGCATGCTGCGAAAGGTCGAAGTCCGTGCGATTGGCGACGCCTTCCAGCTCGCTTATGCCGAACGGGAACTCGTATTCGATGTCCGCGCAGGCGCGGGCGTAGTGGGCCAGTTCGTCCTTTTCATGGTTCCTCAGCCGCAGCTTGCTGCTCCGCAGGCCGTGGGTTATGTACCAGTTGTACCGCACGTCGCGCCAGTATTCGTACCACTTGTCGGCCTCGCTGGGATGGCAGAAGAATTCTATCTCCATCTGCTCGAACTCACGGCTGCGGAACGTGTAGTTCCGCGGATTGATCTCGTTGCGGAAACTTTTTCCAACTTGTGCTATTCCGAACGGCAGCTTGATCCTCTGCGTGTCCAAAACATTCTTGAAGTTGCAGAAAATCCCCTGCGCCGTCTCCGGCCTCAGGTACGCCTTCGACGACGAATCCTGCAAAGCTCCAAGTGAGGTTTCCAACATCAAATTGAACTGCCGAGGTTCAGTTAAAGAGTTTTGTGCTAGACATTTGGGGCAAACTAATGGATTCATGTCTTTTGCGCGTTTATACCCCATAACAGTAATTACATAAATTTTACCTGACTTGCCTTCTATTGTGATTTCAGAATAATCACTTGAATAATTTCTTAACTCAGAAAGATTAATTTTTTTCAAATCACCAACATTTTTCTCTTTGGCAATGGATTGGATTGTTTGAATCATGTCCCCCGCCATGCTCAATTTTTCGATGCTTGCATCTGCTTCGATCGTCCAACTTAGTGAGACGCCACCTCTCATTATGTGATCTACTTGGACAGATATTTCACCTTCGAGGACTGGAAGATTGGAGGATGCCACCTTTTGTCTTAACTCTTTTATTTTTGCCGATGATTCCGGTGTTTGCAAATAAAAGAAATACAACTTGTCTGCTCTGAAACGGCCTTTGCACTGTTTGCAGTCAACCATCGGATCCGCGAATCCGCTGACGTGTCCGGATGCCTCCCAGACCTTTGGGTTCATGATGATGGAGCAGTCCAGGCCGACCATGTCGTCGCGTTTGCGGACGATGTCGGTCCACCATGCGTCCTTGATGTTGCGTTTGAGTTCGACGCCCAGCGGCCCGTAGTCCCAGAAGCCGTTGATGCCGCCGTAAATCTCAGAGGATTGGAAAATGAACCCCCTGCGCTTGCAAAGGGCCGTGAGTTTATCCATCAGTTCGTTGCTGTTCTCAGCCATCTTGTTCTCCACGGGTCAAATCGTGATAGACGTTTCATTCAAGCCCCAAAGGGGCGCAATATGACAGCCCAGGGCGAAGCCCTGGGAATAGGTCGCAAAACACTCTCAGCCCTGAAAGGGCGAAATAAGCAAACTCATGATATCGCAGACTCGTATATCCCATTGTGTCGCCCTTCGGGGCTTGCATCTGCTGGCAATTCTTTCCCGGAGGCTTACGCCTCCGGCTACTCTCTGCCGGCCCTTCCGGCTTCGCCAAGGCTACGCCGGACAAGTCGGGCCTCGGCTTGACACTGATTCAGATGTCACCACGGCTTACAAACAGGCCGTGCCACCCGCGAGTATGCCAAAAGCCAAGTGATGATAGGCCGGTATCGGAGGAAAAACAAGGAGATTGGCCTGCGGATTATGGGGACGATGCGAGGGCGAGACGCCCTCGTCACGCGCTGGGAAGATGCCCGCGATACAAAAACAACCACACGGCCGGGACGGCCGTGATACTCATGGGCAAGATGCCCATGCTACTGCGGGATGCCCGCGACACAATATTACGACACGGCGGAAAGGACCGGATCGAGGGCCTCGAGCTTGGCGGCCAGGAAATTGCGAATCTCGACCTCGTGCGGCTCGTGCAGTATCCGCTGTGCCACCTCGTCGAGCAACCGGGCGGTGATCTTCTTGCATAAATATCGAAGCACCGGGGCCTTGGTCGGCACGACGGAAAGATGGCGGTATCCCAGGGCCATCATGGCCAGTGCGCCGGCCGGGCTTGCGGCCAGTTCGCCGCAGATGCCGGCGTCCTTGTTCATGGCGGCGGCCTGCATCTGTATCTGCTTTAACGTCCTGAGCACGGCCGGGTGGAACCCGCTGTAAAGATGCCCGATCGTGTCGGAATCGCGGTCGACGGCCAGGACGTACTGGACGAGATCGTTCGTGCCGACGGAGAAGAAATCGACGTGCTGTGCGTAGTCGCCGAGCTGCACGACCGAGGCCGGCGTCTCGATCATCATCCCCAACGGCGGGAGCTGGTTTGAATCCAGGCCGATCTTGCCGGCCAGTTCCTCGATTATCCGCCTTGTCGTCTGGACCTCCCAGACGTTCGTTATCATCGGCAGCATGATTCGGAATCGGCCGCCCTTCTTCACCAGCCGCAGCACTGCCGTCAACTGCTGGCGGAACAGGTCGAGGTATTCCATCGAGAACCTTATCGAACGCAGGCCCAGCAGCGGGTTGACCTCCTTGGGGAACGACATGTACGGCAGGACCTTGTCGCCGCCTATGTCCAGCGTGCGGAGCGTTACATAGCCGGAAAAACCCGCCGCGAACTCGGCGTAGACCCGTTCCTGCTGGTCGATGGTGGGCCAGTCGGTGAACTGCATGAACGCGAATTCTGTGCGGAACAGGCCGACGTCCTTCAGGTGATACTGGCCGGCCATCTTTATGTCGGCCGGGCAGCCGATATTGGCCGAGATGTGCAGGTCCACCGCCGAGCCGGCCGCGTCGGCCCCCTGCTTCTCGACGATCTTCTTGATCCGGGCGGTTTCCTTGCGGCGGTCCTCGTACTCTTTTATCAGGCCCGAGTCGGGATTGACGAACACGAATCCCGTCCTGCCGTCCACCAGCATCCGCTCTGCCGGCGAGACCAGGCCGCAGATGTTCGCCATCCCCGTAACCAGCGGAATGCCCAGCGACTGCGCCATTATCACAGCGTGCGAAGTCTCTCCGCCCATCTCGCTGACCATGCCGGCCACCTTCTGGTTGCCCAGCCCGGCCACCAGCGAGGCCCCCAACTCGTGCGCCACAAGGATAGTGTCTTCCGGCAGGCGGGCAATCGGCTGGATCGTGCCGCGATGCTCCATGAGCTTGGACAGCAGCTTGTTGCCTATCTCGCGGAAATCGGCCGACCGCTCGCGAAGATAGCTGTCGCTCACCGCGTCGAACTGCCTGACGATCGACTCGACCTCCTGCACGATGGCGACCTCGGCCGATATCTTGTCCCTCTTGATGCGGTCGTTGAGGGCGTCCATGAAAATCTTGTCCTGCATAAGGGCCAGGTGCGTCTTGAGAATATTGAGCGAGCCGGCCGAGAGCGTCCGCGAGGCGCCCAGCTCGGCGATCTGCCTTGAAAGGTCGTCCTGCGAGGCCGACAGCGCGTTGGACAGGCGGATGCCTTCCTGGCTCGGCGAGCCGGGCGGAAACTGCTCGATGAAGACAGACCTGAACAGCCCCCGCAAAATGTACGCCTTGCCGACGGCGAAATCGCCGCAGACGCCCCTGCCCTGGAGCGTGCGCGCCCTTGCCGTCTTGGCCGCCGGGCTGCGAAGCCGCTGAAGGCTGTCGGCCACCTCCAGCAAGCCCGCCAGGCGGGCCGCGATTATCTCGAACAACGTATTCTCGGCCGGGCTTATCAGCTCCCCGTCGGCCATCTGGCCGACCAGCACGCCAAGGCAGCGGTTCTGAATCATCATCGGCACGCCGAGATAGCTCTCGAAGCGGTTCTCCCCCGTCTGCGGGAAAAATTTGAACCGGGGATGCCGCGAGGCGGGCGTTACGGCCAGCGTCCTGCGGGTCTCGTAAACCAGGCCGGTCAGGCCTTCGGCCGGCTTCATGCGGACAGGATTTTCGGGGGTCATCTTCAGCCCGTGCGACGCCGAAAGCACCAGTTCGTCGTGCTGGCCGTCGTAGACGTACGCCGACACCACGTCGAATCCCATCGACTCGGCGATCTTGTCGGCCACCTGCGCCAGGATCGTGTTTAGGTCCGCTTCCTGATTGGCCAGATGACTGATATCGGCGAGCACACGCAGGTGCGCATCCGCCCGAATTTCCCTGCTCCTGGCTGCCATATGTTAATGTACGATTCTAACAACTCCCGCCCCAACTTTGCAAACAAAAGCGACTATTACTGTAATGGGCCAGTTACAGGGGAAGACTAAACAATTTTTCGCCATCTTGTGGTGCGGGCGTTCCGGCTGCAATACAATAACAACAGTTCTAGCCTCGTCAGATGATCCTGCGTCCTCGAATACCCCAGCCAATGATCATGGGCGATGCATCAGGTCGGTGGCACCCTCAAGCGAAACGAAGTGAAGCTTGGGGGTGGAGTTTTTGAAAGAATCATAAATCAACCAGCACCCCCAAACTCCGCTGCGTTTCGTTTGAGGTTATCACCTGCCGGATAATTTTTTATTTACAACAGACCAATTACTCGACCAAGAACATTGGCTGGAACATTCGTCGATCCCATTTTATCTGCCTGTGGCGGGATCGGAAATTGGAACTTTTTAAACGATGACCATACCCCGGACTCCGCTTCGTCCGTCTGTGACGGACTTCGCTCCGCCGCGGGGCTACTGGCAAACGCCCTGCCGGGCTGACAACTCGGACCTGTCAGTCCCTCAAACTTCCATAACAAGGAAGGACTGTTACTTGCCTTGCCTGTTGGCCTCGATGATCTTCTTGAGTTCCCCGGCACGTTTTTTCGCGACTTGGGCCTTTTCGTCACCGAGTTTTTTCCCAAGGGCTTCAGAAGGCGATTTGGCCGCGTCGAAACCGGATGCAACAGCCAGATACAACCATGCTAAGGCTTCTGTGTCATCTTTTGTTACACCTTTGCCCTTGAGATAGCATACTGCAAGATTGTACTGCGCTCCGGTAAAACCCTGATCTGCCGCCTTTTGGTACCGCTTCACCGTTTCGTTTAAATCTTGTTCAACACCTTCGCCCTTACTGTAGCATAATCCAAGGTTACTCTGTGCTTTTGCATTTCCCTGATCGGCCGCTTTACGGTACCATTTCACCGCTTCTTTCGGGTCTTTGGCGATGCCTTTTCCGGTGCTGTAACAAAAACCGAGATTAAACTGGGCGTCGGAATATCCCTGTTCCGCAGCTTTTCTGTACCAGGCAGTTGACTCTGCCAGGTCTTTGGCAACGCCTTTTCCTAATTCATAGCAGATGCCAAGATTATATTGGGCCCTGTCAACACCCTGTTCCGCCGCTTTTTGGTACCATTTCACAGCTTCAGTCGGATTTTTGGCAACGCCGTTGCCCTTATCATAACACACCCCAAGATTGTATTGGGCATTTGCGAAACCTAATTCCGCCGCTTTTTGATACCACTTGACTGCTTCAGTCAAGTCTTGGGCAACACCCAAACCCCTGTCATAACATACTCCCAGATTAAACTGAGCGTCGGCAAATTTCTGTTCCGCCGCTTTACGATACCACTTTATTGCTTCGTTCAGATCTATGCTTATGCCTTCCCCCCCTTCATAACATACTCCAAGATTATTCTGGGCTTTGGCAAATCCCTGCTCCGCCGCTTTTTGAAACCATTTGACTGCTTCGTTTGAGTCTTTGGCGACACCTTCTCCTCTTGAATAAAATACGCCGAGATTATGCTGAGCTATTGTATGTCCCTGCTCTGCCGCCTTGCGATACCATTTGACAGTCTCGGTTAAATCCTTGGAGATACCCTCGCCTGTGTAGTAGCAATTTCCAAGATGGTACTGTGCTTCTGCATCTCCCAGTTGGGCTTTTTTGAGCAGGTCGTTGAAAACGGCGGCCGGGTTTTTTTGCGTGGCCGGGCTGGAGGCGGGGGCGGTGGTTATGGTCTGTGCTGGCGTTGTTGCGGCAGTCTGCGCGACGGCGAGGAGCGACATAAGCAGAGAGGCAAATGCGGTTTTTTTCACGTCCCAGCCTCCTTGTTATTGCTGAAGACCATATTACATATTCCAATCGCCTTTAGCAACAATAAGCCGTCGACACAGGAGGCTCAGAAATATGGTTTACCCCATCGACCGGCGGGCAAATCAGAATCCGCCGCCGGTCTGGATTTGTTCCTGAATCTGCTTTATGAATTCCTGCTTCTTGGCCTCGATGGCCTGCTGTACGTCTTCGGGGAGGCTTTCGGCCGGGATGATGATCTCCACGGTCTTGCCGTCCTTGAGCGAGACGAACATCTTGACATAGTAACTTGACCTGGCCCGCGGCGGCGGGCTGACTTGGCCGCCGTCTGGGGTCCTGAAGGGCTGTCCGCCGAGGCTGACGTGTATGCCGTCGGACAGGCGGTCGAACTTGAGGCCGGTGTTGCCGCTGATGAATTCCAGGGCGGTGGCAATCGGGGCATCGCCCATGAGCAGGTTATAGTTGCTGCGGGTCTGTGCCGGCAGCGTGTTCAGGACGCCCGGATCGAGCTTCATCGGCACGTGCCCTTTTCGCTGGATCAGGTCGATCAGCACCTGCGCCAGTTCGGAATTCTGGTATCTCAGCGAGACCCGCCTCTGAAGCTGGCGTTCGATCTGCCCCTTGCGGTCGATTATGACGATTGTGGCGTCGTCAATGTACCAGGTATTGTCCTGGCCCATGCAGAAGGTGTCCAGCCACTGTCCGGCCGTGCCGGGCAGGACCTTTTTGGCGCGTTCAAAGTCGGCCGAGTCGGTCTTTTCCGGCAGCTTTATCTTGAGAGCCTTGACTTCGGCGGCCTTGCCCAGCGGCGATTCGATCGTGCCGCCGGAATCGACGCCGTCGATCTTGAGCGTGGCGATCTTGCCCAGGAGCGTCAGCTCCGGAAACGTCGCCCGTCTGCACGTGCGGTACAGCGGGTCGGTCGGGATGACCTTTATGGCGTCGCCGTCGATGGTCCACTGAAGGGCGTTGACGGCCAGAATCCCGGCTAGGTCCTTGCGGAGCGTCGTGCCGGTCAGCTTGAGCGTCATATGAGTCTGCTCGCCGAAAGGCAGATACTCGATGGTGTCGGCATCGACGACGAACCTCGCGCCGGATGCCTTGCTCAGGGCCGCGAACACATCCTGAATCGGCTTGTCGGTTATGGCGAAATCGAGCTGTTTGTCGAGCGCCTGCTGGACCGGGACCTGCGCGTTTGCCGGCAAGGCCAGGGCCGCAAGCAGCATCGCCAAAGTTATTACACATGTCCTTTTCATGTTTCTGCCCATCCATTCTCTTTCAGGCGGTTTTGGGCCGCCGGTTTTCTAAAATCCCACAGGCAGGCCGACTCCGCCGACCTGCACGCTATCGCTATAATTTATCGCCGGTCCGACCGAGACCATGACCGTTCCGGCCGAAACCGGCTGCTCCGCCGAAACAGGAATCGGCGCGAGCATTTCGTCCCAGCTTGGCGGGCTGATCTCAACGGCCGTCTGGGCAAGACCGCTCACGGCCCTGGGCGGCACGACCATCGCGATTGCCACGTGCGTCTTGGCAGGCTTGTGGATGTTAGGCCTGACGGCAAACCAGACCAGCACGCCCAGAATCAGCACCGCCGCGGCCGACGCTATGGCCAGCAGCGGCCTGAGATAAAGAATCCTCGCCGTCCTGCGGTCTGCCGGGGCCTGCCTGGCCTTCTGCGAGGCAAGCTCGGACACCGCCTTCATTATCCGTGCCTTCTGTGCCGCGTAATCCACGCCAGCCGGCGGACGGCGGAACAGCTCGATCTGCGTCTGGAGCGAATCGTAAAGCCGCTTCTGAATTTTCAGCCACTCGTCCTTGCCCAGCCGCTCCTCGATCTCGGCCTTGCGATACGGATTCAACTCGCCGTCGAGATACTGGCCAAGCCGGTATTCGGCCTCCTCGGCGTCAGAAGGCGGCTGAACTTTTCTGGCGGCCAGCTTTTCGCCGATCTTCGCCATGATCTGCCGCCGCTGGGCGTCGAAGTCGACGCCCTTGAGGGCCTCGATCTGAGCCGGTGCGGCCTGGGCGGGCCTGGCCGCTTCGGCGTTGTCCTTGCCGGCGCCGGTCTTCACCGTTTCAAGCAGCCGGCCGACCTTGCGGTGAATCTCAAGCTGTTCGCGAAGCGAGGCGTCGCCGGCAAGCAGTTCTTCCATCCGCTTGCGGCTGGGCTCGTCGAGCCGGCCATGAAGGTAATCCACCAGGGCCTGCTCCATCTTCAGATTGTCCATCTCTTCGCTCATTTAAGCCGTTTCGTCCGTTTCACAGGAAAGGCTTCAGCCGTTCCTTGAGTTTCTTTCTCGCCGTGAACACATGCCATTTGACCGCTTCCACGCTGCAATGCAGCGCCTCGGCGACTTCCTTCTGCGGCATCTGCTCGACGCTGAACATCATCAAGGCCTGCCTCTGCATATCGGGCAGTTCCTCGATCGCCTCGCGCATCAACTCGCCCACGTCCAGCCCCACCGCCGTGTCTTCCGGCGAAACCGCCTTGGGATCCGGCTGGTTCAGCTCGGCCTTTTCGCCGTCCTCGTCCATCAGGGCGTCCAGCGAACTGACCCGGCGAAGCGCCCTGGCTCGCCTGCGATTCAGGGCCAGGTTGCTTACTATCCGCAGTATCCACGACCCGAACCGGTCAGGCTCGCTCAGCGAGGCGAGCTTGTCGAACGCCTTCAGGAAAGCGTCCTGCGCGACTTCCATCGCGTCGTCCATGTTGTCAAGAAGGCGGTAGGCCGCTCCGGTTACCTGGCGTTGATACCGACCAACTAGCTGGTCGAACGCACTCAGGTCTCCGTCCAGCGTCAGGCGAACCAACTTGCCGTCTGCCAGGCCTTGTGCCTTTACTTCCATTTCTTCAGACACCCTTATTGCCAAAAGGTTAGGCGAATAATGTACTTACACCAATCCCCAGACAATAGCCGCAAAGGCAGCCTTTGTCGAGAGATGCCATGAACGGTTTTTGCCGATACATCCTGCCGCAAGGATTTGTTGCATAAGTTGTACATGATATCCGGTTTTTGACGTAACTTTTTATGATTCCAGCCTATCCGACATCTCAAACGGCGGCGGGTTATATGCTTTTCGGCAAATTCTTGCGGAAAAACATATTTTCCGGGCCGCCAGAATCGGCGATTATATAAAAAAAGCGGCGGGAACAGGTCCCGCCGCGATTATTGGCGATTCGCAATCCGTTAAAATTGCGTTAATCTTTTTTCCACTCGGCCTTTATGACATTGCCGGAAACGCTGGTTATCTTGATCTGCTTGATGACCTTTGAGATATCTTTGGCTATGTCCTTGGCCTGGCAGTCGAGCTGGAGGGTGAAGGTGATGATATTGTTGTCAAATTCGCCGCTGTTGACGGCCTTGACGGGCTTCATCTTTTTGAGCTCGGTCTCGACCTTCTCGACGTCTCCGAATTCGATGCCGGATATCTCGAATTTTGCGTCGCCCCTGCCAGCCAGAACTTCCTGCCAGAAGTTCAGGATATCTTCGGTAAGCTCCGGCGCCAGGCCCCTGGTCATCTGGCCCGTGTCGGGTTCGTTATGGTCGAGATTAATCAGTTCAAGGCTCTTGTTGGCAGCCATCTGAGGCGCGCGGTGATTGCCGGTGGCCCGCTTGTTTATGGTGGCCATGCTCTGGCCGGTGTCCGACCTGTAGCAGAAGACCTTCGCCACAGCCGTGTATATGCTGACCTCCATGCCGCTAACCGTCTTGTTCTGGAACAGGACCGCATCGGCGCTGCCGGTTATGAGAATCTGCGCCCCGAACTTCTTGGCGATCTGGAGGAGCTTGTCGGGCTTGTTTTCGGCGGCGGCGACCTCGGCCTCCTTGCGCTGAATCTCGTCCATCTGCTTTTTGTTGACGAGCACGAAGCCGCTCTTGAGCAACTGGTTTTCCAGAACGGTCTGCACGGCCGAGTCGTCCTGGGGCTTGGCGTCTATCGTCTCTTTCAGGTAGATCATGATCTTGGGCCGGCCCATCTGCTCCAGCAGGACCGTAACGGCGCCCCATGTATCCACTACCCTTTGAATCGAGACGACGGCCTTCATCTTTATCACCCAGATGCCTTCGTCGGTCTTGTTCTTGGAGAGCACCTCTTTGCTCAGTATGAACCCCGCCGCCTTGGCCAGGACGGTGTCTTTCACGATCGCAAAGTCCTTGGTCTGGGTCTGCGAACTGATGTACGTGCCGGCGCCTTCTTCCAGGGCCTTTCGCATGGCGTCGCGCATGGCCTCTTCTTCGCTCATGCCGTTGCCCACGACGGTTACTTCCTTGGTGTTCTTATCGCCGGCGGCAAAGGCCCAAGAGGCGCTGCCGAGCAGACCCATTACGGCCGTCAGAATGATTGTTCGGTTAAACATTGTCAGCTCCCTCTGCGTCAATCCGGCCCGCGGGCCGGCAGAATTCCTTTAACCCATGTTATTTGTGGTAATGCTCGGTTCTTTCCGTCTGTTCTGTCGGAGTGCTTGACTTTTCCTTATGGATGACCGTCTCGGACTCCTGGCAGCCGGCCAGGACCGGCAGCACGGCCAGCGAAACCAGAAGGCAGGCCGCCGCGAATATTCTCTTAAGGTTGCACATGTCTGATTCTCCCTTCATTTCTTTCCTGTTTGCCGGCCCGGGCGATTGTTGGGAACCGCCCGGGCCTGAGCATGGAGTTAGGCCTTCGGGGGGCCTATTTTATCACGATGCTGAACTTTTTCTGGTAGAAGACGATCGTGTCCCACAGCGGGGCCATGTCGATCTCGACGGTAACCTGCGCCGTGCCGTCGTCGGCGACCTTCTGCGAGCCTTCCACGACGCGAGCGCCCTGCTGGAAGGTCAGCATGGCCGTGCGAATCTCGTCGTTCTGGGCGATGAAGTCCTTGACCGACGTGCTGGACGTGATGACCAGCCCGACGACTTCCTCTGCCAGCTTCCTGCGGGCGTCGAGTTCGGCGGCCCGGAAGGCCATCAGCTTGGCCTGGGCGGCGTTATCGGTGTTCTTGTCCACGGCGGCGTTGCCGACCACCCGCTTGGTTATGCCAACCCAATTGGGCAGGTTGCCGCCGATGACCGCAACCACTGAATCCTTGATGCCTTCCTTGAGGAATCGGGCCGGCGGAATGCCCATGCCGGTCTCTTCGATCAGCTCATCCTTCACGGTGGTGATCTTTTCCTCGATCTTGGTGATGTTGATCTTGTTGCCCCTGTAATGGACGTCGGCCCAGCTCTTGAAGCTTTCCAGCACGGTCCGCCACAGGACTTCCATCCGCACCTCGACGATCAGTTCGTCGGTGTGGTACTTGATCCTGGTTTCCTTGGCGCCGCTCAGGAAGGTCTTCATGTCGACGTTGATCTCGTCGGATTCGGCGACGAAATCGCGGACGCTGGTTTCGCTGGTGATCATGACGCCGGACAGCCTTTCGCCGAGCCTGCGCATGGCCTCGACCCTTGCGGCCCTGACGGCCATCAGCCTGCCCTGCGGCTCGACGCGGGTCTTCCAGTAAGCGGCCGCATCCGCGGGCATATCGGAGATGACGGTATCAAGCTTTGAACCCGCCGGGATGAGGACATCCACGGTCTTGTCGGGTCTGGGAGCGCCCTGCCCGGTCTCGCTGAAGACGGTCTCCTTGTAGGTTACCGACATCTGCTCGAAGTCCTCGATCTTGATCTTGCCGCCCTTTGCATACTGGTTGTAAATCTGCTTCAGTGCCACGATGACCTCGCCGATCGTAACGCTCATGGTAACAGTGCAGACGCCGTCCTCGGCATACTTGGGCTTGCCCTCGTCCTTGACGCCCGACAGGAAGGCCTTCATGGCCGTGTCGATGGTGTCCGACTGGGTTACAAAGTTCTTCACCGTCGTCTCGGACGTGATTTTCAGGCCGATGATCCGTTCGGCCAGTTTGCGGATGGCGTCGGCCCGTGCCGCCCGATAGGCCAGCAGCTTGTTTTGCGCGGCCTTGAAGTCGTCCTTGGCGTCCGCCAGCACTGGGGCCGTCCACGCGACAAGCACTGCCGCCGCCAGCACGTACACTGCGATGTTCCTGACCTTAGACATTTTTGCTCGCTCCTTTCAATTGTCCTTCTGGTATCGTCCAGCCCATTGCCGGACTTGCATGCATTTCAAGACAACAGCCGTCCTGAAACGTTAGCGTTTAATTTTTGCCATTCCCGCATTATTTTGCCGGCTAGGGTTTTACACGCTTGCGGGCCTGGGCGTACCTTTCCTCGGCGTTGATCTTGAAGGCCTTGTCATAGCAGTTGAAGGCATCCTGAAGGTTCCCAAGAGCCTCGTTGCAGACGCCTGCATTGTAATGTGCGGCATGGTCCGCGGGATTCTCGGCAATGGCGGCATTGTAGGCCTCCAGGGCGTCTTTGTAATCCCCGGCAACGGCCAGTTTGTTGCCCCGGTCGACGTTCTTGCTGGGGCTGGCGGCCAGCGTCGTGTCCTGATCGTGCTTCATTATCATCGCGACGAATTCCTTGACCTGGTCTTCGATCAGGTCGCCGACGATGTTGGAAGCCTCGGGCACCTTGCCGCCGTAGCGTTCCTTGTCCTCTTTGGAGTCGCAGTTGAACGATTTGGTGGTGGTCGGCAGCGTGGCCATCGGCTTGAGGGTCGAGGCGTTGACCATTGTTGCGCTTACCGACACGGTGCAGCGGACCTTGCGGACGTCGAACGATGTGCCGAATGACGCCATGTATCCGCCGCTGAATGACCTGTGTTCCTTATCGTCCTTGATCTCGACTTTTACATCGCCCGTGATATAAGCCTGCGCGTCAGACCATTTGCTGGCGTCGGCCTTGACGGTTCCGCCAAGGGCCGCATTGAGGTCGTTGGCGTCGGAGACCGTTTTCATGTTCTTCTGGTCCGTGAGGTTATAGCGGGGGTACTTTTTGTTATTGTTGTCTATCAGGCTGTAGGTGGTGTTGGCGGCATATTCGCCCCACTTCTTGTTGTCGGCCTCGGATTGGCCCGTTCCTTTGAATGACGACCAGACGCCGATCTGTTTGATGTTCTCCGGTATCTGCATTGTGGCCGGCGCCGGGATTTGTATGGCGATCTTCTTTTCGCCATTGCATCCGGCCGCATACAGACATCCCGCCGCAACCACAATCATCGCAAGGGTTCTGCCAGTCAGCTTCACGATAGGCTCCTTCAAATCTGAAGTTCCGGAACGTTCCCGGCCCGCGCCGGTTATCTACGTCCATCCGCAAGGATTTCTCTGTCGAATTGCCGCAACGGACCTATTTTGATTTCATTATAGCCTGTTGTCAATAGTCCAAACGGTCTTTTTCCGGGAATTCCCGTCGCCGGGGCGAAAACTTTTCAACCCGCCGGCCGCCAAATTATGTTGACACTGTTCGGGTAATTGCCATAATGCCTTGCTCTTTATGGTTCAATAGTATGGCTCAACAGACAGGAATACGATCAAGATGAACAAGACGTATATGGCAAAGAAGGGCGAGTTTCAGCCCCGATGGGTGGTGGTCGACGTGGCCGACAGGATTCTTGGCCGGGTCGCCACGAAAATCGCCGTCATACTGATGGGCAAGCACAGGCCTGAATACACGCCCCACGTGGACACGGGCGATTTCGTCATCGTCCTGAACGCCGCAAAGGTCAAAGTAACCGGCGCCAAGCTCACCCAGCGGACTTACGAGCATTACACCAAATACCCCGGCGGCAGGCGGGTTATCCCGATGGACAAGATGATCGCGCGGAAGCCCAACAAGATCGTCGAGGAAGCGGTCCGCCGCATGCTGCCCAAGACCAAGCTTGGCATGGCCATGCTCGGCAAGCTGAAAGTGTATCCTGGAACGGAACATCCGCACCAGGCACAGAAACCGGTGAAACAGGCGATCTAGCCGCATAAGCGGGAAGCAGGAAAAAACAATCCATGGCAGATGCACAGGAAAAACCAGGCAGGAAAAAACAGTCGGCGCCGACAGGCGGCGAATCCAAACCGGCCCCCGCCGCTGAAACCCAACCGGCGCAACCGGCCGCGGCGGAACCTAAACCAGTCCAGTCTGCCGCCGAAACCAGGCCGGCCCAGGCAGCAGAAGCCAAATCGGCACAGCCGGCCGCGACGGAATCTAAACCAGTCCAGGCTGCCGCCGAAACCAAACCGGCCCAGCCGGCAGAATCGCCGGCGGCCCCGCAGGCTGCACAGCCCCAGCCGCCGCAGGAGGTTCACAGCCGCACCGCACCCCCCCTGCCCGAAGGCGTCAGGTTCATCTGGGCGGTAGGCCGCAGAAAAAAGGCCGTCGCCCGCATCCGCATCAAACCTGGCTCTGGAAAGATACTGGTCAACAAGCGCGAGATGGAGAAGTATTTTCTGCATGAGCGCGATCGCAACGCCGTGCTGGAACCTCTGTCAGCTGCCCAGATGTTAAAATCATACGACGTGTGGGCCAACGTGAACGGCGGCGGTTACACCGGCCAGGCCGGCGCGGTAACGATGGGCCTGGCAAGGGCGCTCTGCAAGGCCGCACCGGAAGTCGAGGCCGACCTTCGCAGCCGAGGCCTGCTCACACGGGACGCCAGAATGAAGGAACGCAAAAAGTACGGGCAGAGGGGCGCAAGAAGGCGCTTCCAGTTCTCCAAACGCTGACCGGCTGGACCGGAAGATTTTTATATTCAGAAATCCCAAGGCCCCGGCGACGCGAAACGCTGGGGTCTTTCGTTTTATGCCCGCCGCATGAGGCGGTTTTTACGGATCATTTCGAGGTATCTGAAAATGTCGAAGAAAAACGGAAAGATTCGGGTCGCACTGATAGGCGGCAGCGGCTACGCGGGCTTTGAGGCCATTCGTATCCTGATGCGCCACCCGCAAGCTCAACTCGTCGGCGTCTTCGGCCCGGAAAAAGAACTGGGCCCGATGGAGAGCTTTTACCCGCTGCTCAGCAAGCAGGTAATGCTAAGCCAGGATATGTTCGCTCCGGACAGGGTCGCCGCCCTCAAACCCGATCTTGCCATGCTCTGCGTGCCGCACAAAGTGGCGATGGAATACGTCAGCGTGCTTCGCAAGGGCGGCATCCGCTGCATCGACTGGTCGGCGGATTACCGGCTGAAGGACCCCGTCGAATACGAGAAATGGTACGCCCACAAACACGCCGACGCCGCCGGCCTGGCCGAGGCGGTCTACGGCCTGCCGGAATATTTCGCCGATAAAATCCGCACCGCCGGCCTGATCGCCAATCCAGGCTGCTACCCGACCTGCACGGCCCTTGCCCTTGCCCCCCTGCTGTTGGCCGGGCTGATCGAACCGACGGGGATCGTCGTCAACGCCATCAGCGGGGTCAGCGGTGCAGGCAGGACGCCCTCGCTCAAAAATCATTATCCGGAGCGGAACGAGAACTTCGAGCCTTACGGCGTTGGCAACCACCGGCACATGCCGGAAATGGAACAAACTCTAGCCGCGATTCTGGGCAAGGGCGTCGAGCTTCTTTTCCAGCCGCACCTTTGCCCGATGGATCGCGGGATGTTGTGCAGCATCTACGCCCGTCCGGCCGGCAAGGCGACCGAGACCGACCTGGCCGCCGCGCTGCAAAAACAGTACGCCGACAAACCCTTCGTCCGCGTCCGCACCGACGTGCTGCCGGCGACCAAGTACGTCGCGTACACCAATTACTGCGACGTGTGCGTCAAGCTGGCCAAAGGAAGGGTTTTGATCTTCTCGGCCATCGACAATCTCATCAAGGGCGCATCAGGCCAGGCCGTGCAGAATATGAACCTGATGTTCGGGCTGGACGAGACGACCGGCCTGTTCTGAAAATTTCCGATTAAACGCCATAAATTGGAGCCGTTATACATGGGCACAATTCGCCATATCACGCTGCCGGCGGGATTTTCCGCCGCCGGGGTCGTCTGTCGCATAAAGACCAGCGGCAGGGAAGACCTCGCCATAATCGCCGCCAGCGCCGACGTGCCGGCCGCCGTCCTGACCACGCAAAACCAGGTCGTTGGGGAGCCGGTCAAGTGGTGCAGGCGGATCATGCCCAGGGGATTCGGCCTTGCCAGGGCGATCGTGATAAACGCCGGCTGCTCGAACGTGTGCACGGGCAAGGCCGGCTTTGCCGACGCCCGCGAGATGGCCGGCCTGACCGCCCGCAAGTTGGGCAGCAGGCCCCAGCGCGTGCTGGTGGCCTCGACTGGGATCATAGGCCATCGCCTGCCGATGGCAAAGATACGCGCCGGCATCGCCGCGGCCGCCGCCCGGCTGGGGACCGAAAACGACCGGGCCGTCCTGCGGGCCATAATGACCACCGACACCCGCGAAAAATCGGCCGTCGTCCAGTCGCGGATTGCGGGCAAAAAAGTAACCGTCGCGGGCATCGTCAAGGGCGCGGGGATGATCGCCCCGTCGCTGGCGACGATGATCTCGGTGATAACGACCGACGCGGCCGTGGCGCCGGCCCTGCTGCACAAGGCCCTTTCGGACGCGGCCGGCACGACATATAACGCCGTTACGGTCGATAGCGACACATCGACGTCGGACACGTTGGCTATTCTTGCCAGCGGCCAGGCCGGAAACAGGATGATTTCCTCGCCGGGCGCAGACTTCCGCAAATTCACCGATTTGCTCCGCGAGGCCGCCCGCGAACTGGCCCGGTCGGTCGCCGCCGACGGCGAGGGCGCCACAAAACTCATCGAGGTCGCCGTCCGCGGCGCCCGCGGCGACGCCGACGCGAAGATAGCCGCCAAGGCCGTCGCAGATTCGCCCCTCTTCAAATGCGCCGTCCACGGCGCCGACCCCAACTGGGGCAGGATCGCGGCGGCGCTGGGCAAGTCTGCCGCCAAAGTTGACCCCGAAAGGCTGACAATCAAAATCGGGCATATCGTCCTGTTTGACAGAGGCGGGCCGAAAAAATTCGACGTTAAAAAAGTTCGCGCCCACCTGGCCGGGAAAGAAATAAAAGTGGACTGCGACCTGGGACTCGGCAAGGGCTGCTTTATCGCCTTCACCTGCGATTACAGCCGGGAATACATCGCCATCAACGCCGACTATCACACCTGAACATGCCAACGATGTCCGCCGGTTATGGGGCCTTCGGTGCATCGTCGGGCATTTTCTGCATCACCACGAAACCCGGCGGAAAATAATCGAAGTTGGACGGCACCAGCGGCGGCAGGCCCTTGTCCAATGCGTCAAGCTGGCGATTGAGGAATTCCAGATCGTTCGTCGCGTCTTTGAAGCCCGGCCTGATTTCCAGCGCCTTCCTGAAACATTCCCCGGCCTTCAATAAATCCTGTCTTGCACGCCGGAAACACTCGCCGGCCTCGGTGTGGTTTTTCTTGTTCTGCCACACCGTCCCCTCGATAAGGCGTTTCGTGCCGCGAGTCGCATATGACGCCCCCACCACGTGCCATGTCTCGTGCCGCAAAGGATCGATCTCAAGGGTCGCCTGCCCGACCTCGATTACGGCGGAGAACCATCCCAGGTTGTACAGGGTCGCCGTGCCGGTGCGCATCATGCAGTCGGGAAATCTGTCCTCGGGGAGAATCCTGCCGATGTATTCGCGGGCGTTGAAACTTTCTTCGGTTATCCCGTGTTCCCGTGCCAGGGCCTCGTTTGGGCCGCTGTTGCGGAGAAAGATCACGTCCTGGGCGTCGATATAGACCACGGTCCACCTCGGATCGGACCGCAGAGCGCGGGCCAGCTTCTGCGTGGCCGGATACATGTGCAGGGCGACGAGATTAAGATCGTATTCCGCCGCGGCCTGTTCAAACGGAATTAGTCCCTGCGTCAGATTCAGGAGCTTGTTCATTACGGCCGGCGGATACGCCCAGCCGTTGGTGAGTATCGGAACGTCCCTATGAGGTTTCGTCAGATAATATACGTTCGAGGAAATGTTGAAATCGGCCCAGATTCTGTCCGCCGGTTTATGGCGATTGATCCAGTCGGCCGCGCCCATCGTCATCATGCTCCGGCTGGCGCCCACGCCGAAGCGGGCAATCATGTCTTCCGAGTGATAAAACCGGCTGGTTACGACCGACCAGACAAGTCCCGCCGATATAACCGCAATCGCGCACGGGCATATCTTTGAAACCCTCGCGAATGCCGGCAGGCGGAACCGTGCAGCAGCCGCCTTTGCCCCAAGCCATATCGAATACAGGCTCACGGGCGTCAGAATAAACGCCGCGACGGCGATCTGCCTTCGCAGCGAGGTCGCTGCGGCGGCCATGCCGAACAATATGAAAAACATCCGCCACTGCCGCCCGGCCAGCGAGCAGACCATTCCCAGCCCCGACAGGCCCAGCACGCCCATCAGGGCGTATGTGGACTTGGCGTTGCCGAATGCCTTCATGTTGAACGGCGAAAAATGCTCGCCGATCGTGGCCCAGGGATGCCCCTTGGGGTCGTACACGAAACTTTTTTCCTTGAGCTCGCGGAAAACCGCCAACTGCTCATATGGAAGTTGCACGGCCAGCCGCCACGTCCAGGGATTGACGAAGCTGACGGCTATCTGTATCGCGAGCATCGCCGCCAGCCGTTTAAGGTTGCTCCTGGCGGCGAGTTCCTTTTCGCCGCCCCGCCGGGCGAATCGCCGCCAGAAGTACCGGATCGCCCCGTCGGCCAGAAACGCCAGGGACGGCCCGAAGCCCAGCGACGAGTTGGCGTGAACATTCGTGAATAACAGTTGCAGGACGACGACGGCCGCCGCCGCCCGCCGCGAGATCGGTTTTTCAGGCTCCCCGCCCAGGCCCAGCGCGAAAACGAGGATGAGAAGCTGCCCGATAAATATATTGTATCCTAAGAGTTCAGGCCGCAGGTTGAATCGCTCGTAGGCCGTAACGCCGATTATCAGCATTGCCGCGGCTTGCAATGCCGCCGGCATGGCGATTCTGCGCATCAGGACCAGAATCTGTATGATTATCCCGGCTATCAGCAATATGCTCAGAACGCAAAGCCCGTCGAACCCGGCCAGCCTGTTGACCAGCGACATGACGATCTGCGAAATCCAACTGGCCATCACGAAATGATATACGCCGTCCCGGTCGTACCAGCATCCCGGCCCCGGCGGGTAATGCTTCGTCAGGTACGACTTCCTGTCCAATCCGGAATCTTCAGGTCCGGGCTTATAAAGGAAGGACGGATCTTTCGTGTAGACATATGGGCTGGTGTCGGAAATCTTCCCCGTCGCCAGAAACTCATCCCCCAGTGCCAGATGATAACCCAGGTCTTCATTTATCGAGATGGGCCGCACGCCCATGAGAATCGGAACGGCCGTCGCGAGGCACACAGCCGCAATAGAAAGAACTTTGCCCGCCCTGCCGGGACCCGAATCGTTCAGCATCCTGCCTGAATTTTCGCCATCCATAACGCCGCCGATTTTACCCGCATCCGCAGGCTTTAGAAATAAAAATCATTTGTCGCAAATCATCGCTCCCCGGCCGCATCACCCGGAGTCTTCCGCTCGCGCAGAAGTTCCGGGGGATAGTAATCGAAATTGGCCGGCACGATCGGGGGCAGCCCCTTGTCCAGGGCCTCGATCTGACTGTTGAGAAATTCCAGATCGTTTTTCGCATCGCTGAAGTCGGGCCGTATTTCCAGCGCCTTCCTGAAATATTCCCCGGCCTTCAGAAGGTCCCCTCTGCCCTTCTGGAAACATTCCCCCGCCCCGGTGCGGTCCTTTTCCTGCCGAAGCGTGCCTTCGATAATCCGCCTGGTCCCGCGCATCGCGTGGCAGACCCCCACGACGTGCCAGATCTCATGGCGGGAAGAATCGACCTTCAGCGTCTCATGGGCAACTCCGATCGCGGCGGAAAACCATCCCAGATTGTACAGGGTCGCCGTGCCGGCCCGCAGGACAAAATCGGGATACTTGTCCGTCCGGAGAATCCGGGCGATGTATTCTTTTTCATCGAACTTTTCCTCGGCGATCCCGCATTCGCGGGCCAGCGTCTGGTTGGGGCCGTTGTTGCGGACGAATATGACGTTCTTGGCGTCGATGTAAACAACAGTCCATCGCGGGTGCGATCTGAGTTTGCGTGCCAGAGTCAGCGTGCCGGAATACAGGTGAAGAGCCGCGACGTTCAGGCCGTAGTCCGAAACGGCCTCATCAAATGGAATATCCCCCCGCATATATCTTGCGAACTTTTTCATTACGTCCGGCGGATACGCCCAGCCGTTGGTGGTCAGCGGCACGTCCCGATGCGGGGTTGTCAGGTAATACATGGTCGAAGAAATGTTGAAATCGGCCCAGAGCCGCCCCTTCGGGTTGTGTTCGTTCAGCCAGTCGGCAACTCCGACCGGCATCATTAATCCGCTTATGCCTGTCCCGAAACGGACCCCCATATCCTCGTGGTGGTAAAATCGGTTGGTAACGACCATGCAGACCAGCCAGGCCGACGCCGCCGCCAGCATCGCCAGGCAGATATTCGCCGCCTTTTTGAAATCAGGCGGATGAAATCTTGAGGCGATCGCCCTGGCCGCCAGCCGGATCGCGTACAGACTCGCCGGCGCAAGGATAAACGCGCAAACGGCAAGATGCCTTCGGATCGAGATCGCCGCCGCGGACATGCCCAGCAACAGAAACAGCATTCGCCATTGTCGTCCGGCCAGCGAGCATATAATGCCGGTCGCCGACAGGCCCAGGACGGCCATTAGCCCATATGTTGATACGGCGTCGCCGAATTCCTTCCTGTCGAACGGGGATAAAAGCTCGCCGACTACGGTCCAGGGATGTTGTTGCGACTCTGGAGCAGACTCTCTTGCCCGGAGTTCGCCGACAACGGACACCTGTTCATATGGCAGCGTCACGGCCAGACGCCAGGGCCACGGATTGACAAAGCTGACGGCTATCTGGAGCGCGAGCAGCGAGCAAAGCCTGGTGAAATTGCTCCTCGCGACGGTGAGGTTCTTTTCTTCGCCGCGGCGGGCGAATCGCCGCCAAAAAAACCTGATCGCCGCATCGGCCAGGAACGCCAAAGTGGGACCGAATCCCAACGTCGAATTGGCATGCACATTCGTGAATATCAGTTGCAGGGCGGCGACAGCCGCCACAGCCCGCCATGATATCTTCTTTTCCGGCTCGCCGGCCAGTCCCAATGCAAACACGAGGATCAGCAACTGGCCGATGAACAGGTTGTATCCGACGAGTTCGGGCCTCAGGTTGAACCTCTCGTAAGCCGTCAGGCCGATCAGCAGCATCGCCGCCGCCTGCAACGCCGCCGGAAGGCCTATCCTGCGCATCAGGACAAGAACCTGGATGATTATCCCGGCGATCAGCAGCGAACTGAAAACGGAAAGCCCGTTGAATCCGGCCAGCCTGTTGATCAGCGACATGACGATCTGAATCGTCCAACTGGCCATCACGAAGTGATACCTGCCTTCCTGGTCGTACCAGCCTCCCGGCCCGGGCGGATGGCGTTCGGACGGATTGTTCATGAAGATATACGGGCAGGTGTCGGAAATCTTCCCCGTCGCCAGAAACTCATCCCCCATGGCCAGGTGATAACCAAGGTCCTCGTTTATCGCTATGGGCCGGACGCCCATGAGAATAGGGACCGCCGTCGCGAGGCAGACCGCTGCAAGAGAAAGGATTTTCCCCGCCCTGGGGGGTTTGAAACCGTCCTGGACTCTGCCTGAAAGTTCGCCGTCCATAGCGCCGCCGATTTTACACGACGGCGGGGAGTTTAGAAACAAAATCCATATTCATTTGACCAAAAGTCCGCCGGCGGTATGCTCATGGCGGAATGCGTTGAACGGATTAAGAGCCTATCCGAATAACTACGATGGACTGCGTTTCGACAAAAACCGGATGGATGCAAGGAAGACCGACGCAGGCGACCCGTTTAGGGTCGTCCAGGCGGTCTGACGCCGCAGACGCCGGTTTTTGCCGAAACCCTCCGGGACGGGCCGCTTTTGCCGCATGCCTTCGTCGCTCGTGCTCGACGACCTTAATCAGGTCGGCGTCGCCCTCGCTTCTTGGCCTGCGACAAAATCGGCTCCGTCGCAGCCATTGTAGTTGTTCGGATAGGCTCTAATTGCAGCGATCAGCATACCCATGACAAGGAAGCGTGGGCCATGAGATTCATACACACGGCGGACTGGCATATCGGGATGCTGGCCGCACATGTAGCCAACGTCGGAGCGGCCCGGAAGGTCCGCCAGGCCCGGCTCGACAGCGCCGCCCGCGTCGTTGCCCTGGCCGGCGAGCATCGGGCCGACTTCATCCTGGCGGCCGGCGACATGTTCGAGGACAACGGCGTGGACCGCCTGCTCGTCCAGAAGACCGCCGACATCCTGGCCGCGTCCGCCGTGCCGGTCTTCGTCATCCCCGGCAATCACGACCCGCTGACGAGCGGCTCGGTCTGGGAACATCCGGCGTGGGGCCGGGCCGGGAATATAAAGGTCATTCGCCAGGCCCAACCCGTCGAACTGCCCGGCGGCGGAGTGCTGCTGCCGTGCCCTCTGGCCGGCCTGCACGGAAAGGACGACCCGACGGAATGGTTCAGCCGCTGCGACGCCGGCGGAATCCGCGTCGGACTGGCGCACGGATCAATTATCAACTCCAATCAGACCGACCCCGATTTTCCGATCTCGCCGGACTGTCCGGTGAAAAACAGGCTCGACTATCTCGCCCTGGGCCATTACCACTCCGCCGAATTTTACGCCGGCAGCGACGGGGCGACCCGCACGGCTTACAGCGGCGCGCACGAAACCATGGCCTTCGGCGAGCGAAACAGCGGCAACGCCCTGCTGGTCCGGATCGACCGGCCTGGCGCGATCCCGGACATCGAGGCCATCCGCACCGGCTGCCTGAATTGGCGGATTATCGAGTTCCGGGCCGTCCACGACGGCGACCTGCCGCGGCTGCTTGCCGACATCGAGGCGATTGACCGCCCGAAAAACGTCCTGATCGACCTTCGGCTGTCCGGCATCATGCGGCAGGAAGAATCGCGGATCGTCCGCCACCTCGGACAGGTGCTTGAGTCGCGGTTCCTGTGCGCCCGGCTGGACGTTTCGGCTTTGAAGCCGATTGCGGATCACGACGCCTTTATTCGCTCTCTGCCGGCCGGCGCGATCCGCCAGGCCGCCGAGCGGCTGCTGGAATGGTCGAATCCGGATTTTGCCGGCCAGCGCCAGCCGGACGCCAGGTCGAACATAGCGGCGGCGGCTCTGCGGGAACTTCTGGCCGCGGCGGAGGAAGAGGCATGATCCTCCGGCAAATACAGGCCGGGCCGTGGCGATGTTTCGACAGGCCGCTCAGAATCGGCCCGTTCGCCGACGGCCTCAACGTCGTTTACGCCCCCAATGCCACCGGCAAATCGACCATCTTCGAGGCGATGCGCCGCTGCCTTCTGGATCACCCGTCGAGCACCAGCGGCGAGCTTTCGGCACTGAGGCCCTGGGGCCGGCAGCTTGCGCCGGCCGCCTCAATCGAATTCGAGCACGACGGGGCCGTATATCGCCTGACAAAGCGGTTTCTGGATGAGCCTGCCGCCCTGCTTGAGAAAATCGAAAACGGCAAGGCCTCGCCTCTGGCCGACTCGCCTGATACGGCGACCGAGGCCGCCCGACAACTGCTTGACATGGCGATCTCCGGCAGAAGCGTCGCGGGCGTAAAAGACTGGGGTATGCTGCAGGTTCTTTGGGTGCCGCAAGGCGCGATGGCCGCAACCGCTCTTGGCGGCGAAGCGATGCAGAACATCCATCGCTGTCTCGACGGCCAGCTCGATTCGGCCGCTCAGCGGGCCATACTCGACAGGGTCGAAAAGGCGTATCTGAAAATATTCACGCCGTCCGGCAAACTCAAGACCGGCGCCGAGGCCTCGCAGGTCGTAAGACTCGGAAACGAACTGGCCGAGGCGCGCAAAAAACTCGAATCCGCCCGGGCGCGACACGGCGAATTCGAGTCCGCCGGGGCGGTTCTCGCGGATATGCGGCAGCGGCGGCAGTCGGCCGAGCGGGAACGTGCGCAACTCGTCAGTAAAATTCAGGCCGCTCGCCAGCAGGCCGGCGAATATTCCGAGATGCTCGCCCTGCATGACAAAACAGATGCGGATCTGAAGGCGATAAAGGCTCAACTGGAATCTATCAAGCAGAAGATTGACTTGGCCGCGTCGGCAGACAGGGATCTGTCAAAGGCACAGGAGGATATAGCAAAACTCAACGCCGATCTTCCCGCACTCCAGGCCGAATTCGACGCCAGAAAGAAACTCGATGCTCAGGCACAGGCCGACCTGACCAAGGCAAACGAACTGGGCCTGCTGGCCCGACAGGCCCGCCAACTGGCCGGCGACGCCGCAAAATACGCCGCGGCCCAGAGGGAATATGAATCGACCCGCAAACCGCCGGCCGACGCGAAGGTCTCGGTCGAATTGAGGCCGGCCAAAAAAGTGAAGATCGAGGTCGTCAAAGGTTCGCCCGCTGGCACGCGGCAGTTGCAGCCGGACAAACCAGTCAGAATCGAGGGCAACCCCGACGTAATCCTCGAACTGCCCGGCGTCGGCAGACTTATTGCCAGCACCGAATCCGCCGGCACCGATGCCGACGACCCGCAAAAAGCTGGGGCAGAAAAAACGCTCGAGTCGCTCAAGGCCGCTCTGGAAGAATCGGTCGCTTCGCATCCGGATTGGCATACCGCCCCGCCCGATTCAGACGCCCTGGCCCGCTCCGCCGCGCAAGCCGATTCCGCTTTTGCAAATGCCCTGTCCCAATCGCAGCAGGCCTCCGCCGCAGTGCAGGATGCCCTTCGCGTCGCCGAGCGGACACTCACCGAGGCCCGCACTAACGCCGCCCAGCTCAAGGAGCGGATAGCATCGTTGCAGACGCAACTTGCCGGCCTGAACGCCGACGGAATGTCGCCAGAGCAGCGGCAGGAAAAATATCGCGAGATGGCCTTCGCGTATTCCACGCAAACCGCCGCACTCGACGAACTGCAAACCCGCCTGAAACAGTTTCCGGCCGACCCGCGTCGGATGCTGGTTGAACTGGAGAAAAATCAGGAAACGCTTGAGGCCGCAGTCCGCGACAACCTTCAGGAGGAAGCCCGCCAGGAAGGCCGGCTCGCCGCTCTTGCCGCCGAAGGGACATACTCGACGCTCGCCGAATCACAGGAACTGGCCGACGAACTCGAACTTCAACTTGCCTGCCGGCGGGAGCAGGCCGACGCCGTCGGACTGCTCTATCGCACGGTCCGTCAGTGCGGCGAGGAATTCAATCTCGCCTTCACTGCCCCGGTCGCCGAGCGTGCCCTGCAAATCTATCGCCGTCTGGCCGGCGAAAAATATCTTTCGATCAGTCTCAATGCCGCCGATGCCGGTTTGACAGGCCTGGCCCGCACCGATGCGCCGCGAATTGCACCCGACGACCTGTCCGGCGGGGAAAAAGAGCAGTTATATCTGGCCGTGCGCCTGGCCCTGGCCGAGATTATCGCGGGCAAGTCGCGGCAACTGCTCGTCCTCGACGACGTGCTTGTCTCCACCGACCAACCGAGGATGAACGCCGCCCTGACGATCCTCGATGAATTCTCAGCCCGACTCCAGATCGTCATCCTCACCTGCCACCAGGAACGCTACCGCCCACTGCCCAACGCCAACTTCATCGACCTGTCCGCCGCCGTCGGCGAGTGAACATAACGGCTGAAAAATCCCTTGTCCGGGCCTTGTAACAGACGGAATACTCACGCAGGATATTGCTGCCATTGACAACGCCCCAGTCCGCCGTCTTCAAGGCGGAATCAATATTTTCGGCTCTGGTTTTAGCTTTGTTCATGACTCCTTCCCCCTGTGTTTCTTCTTCGGCAGCTTCTTGGCCAGGTTTTCCAACAGCTTCATCCCGTCGCTCTCGGCCTGGGTCTCGATCTCCGCCCGCCGCCGCTCGCTGAATCGCCCGTACTCCTGAATTGCCTTTTCATCGGCGGCCTCGCGGGACACCTTGCCGGCGTCGGGCAAGACTTGACGTTCGTTGAACTGCAAAAACTCATCCAGCTTCGTTTCCCAATCCTTCAGAAAAACCTGCTTGCGGCGCTTCGCCTGATCCTCGGCGTAGTCCAGGAACATCACCACAATCCGGTTCAATCCGTCAATTTCCCCCTGGTTCAGATAGTTCTTGGCGATCGTCACGTCCCCTTTACGGACCACGCCGCCTTTCCAGCTTGTCAATCCCATGTTCGGCTTGGCGGAATCGGCACGCTCGGCGATCAACTCGGGTGCAGTCTTGCCCGTTGCGGCAAAGTGCAGTTTGTTCTGGATCACCTTGAAAAACTCCTGAGTCTGCGGCTCGCTTGGCTGATAGTCGGCGGCCAGAGCCAGGATTTCCCGCACCCGCAGATATACCCGCTTCTCGCTGGCGCGGATATCGCGAATCCGTTCCAGCAACTCGTCGAAGTAGTCCGGCACCCCCGGCCCCGGCGGGTTCTTGAGACGTTCGTCGTCCATGGTGAACCCTTTCACCAGGTACTCGCTCAAGCGTGCCGTCGCCCACTGGCGAAACTGCGTGCCCCGGTAACTGCAGACCCGGTAGCCGATGGCGAGGATTGCAGGCAGGCTATAATGCTCGATCTGGCGGGCTACCTCCCGGATGCCCTCCAGTCGAACTATCCGGAGTTTCCGGATAGTTGAATCGCGGCTTATTTCGCCTTCGTCATAAATGTTTACCAGATGTTCATTTATCGTTCGCACGTCCTTCTGGAAAAGTTCGGCGATAAGCGCCTGCGGCAACCAAAGCGTCTCATTCTCAAACCGGCACTGGATGCGCGTCCGGCCATCCTCCGTCTGGTAAAGGATGATGCTGGATTGCGGTTCTTTGTTGTCGTTCATCGGCATAACCTACAGTTTTCCCGTGAAGGCTTGGTGCAGCAGCGACTTCTTCAACTCGTCCAACGCAACGCATTTCTGCCGGTATGGGGGAGATTATATCCCTCCTGCCGGTTTTGTGCCAACCACGCCCGGCCTCGTCGCGGCGGATTTGAGCATCATTATCGCTGCTTTGAACATTTCTTGAATTTCAGGATCATCGTCTTTTTGCATTGCTTCTTCAAGTGCACTTATCGCCCGTGGATCGCCCAGTTTGACAAGAGATCCTGCCTCTGCTCCGCGACTCCACACACCTTTATCCTTCTGCAATGCCCGTATCAGCGGTTCAACCGCTCTTTTGTCACCAAGGTTACCAAGGGATATAACCGCATAGAAGCGAATACCCGCTTCATTGTCCTTTTCCAATACCTGTATCAGCGGATCAACTGCCCTTGCATCACCGACACTGCCAAGAAAATCGACAGCGAAAAATCGAATCTTGTCATTCTCGTTATTCAGCAAAGAAACAAGTTCTGGAGTTGCAGGATTACCTATTGCCTGTAGTTCATTTCTGACAACATCTTCTTCCCTTGGTTTTGGTTTTTCACGTAGCAGAAAATCCAGTTTCCATTCCTTGAGGCGTTTTTCCATACTTGAGTCGGGGTATCCTGCGGCCTCGTAGACTAATTCCTGGACCTTGCGGTCAACGGCATGAGATTGCCAATACCAATAATAACCGCCGAATCCGCCGGCCAGGACCAGAAGGATCAAGGCAAGCCATATTATCTTTCGTCTCCGGGACATGGATTGGATTATACCTCGCGGCCGCGACGTTCTGACCGAAATAGCGGGCGAGCGGATTCGAACCGCCGACGTCCAGCTTGGGAAGCTGGCATTCTACCACTGAATTACGCCCGCGAATCATCAGACTATTTCAGGAATCCCTGAGCGGTCCGACGTGAAATCAGCCTACCAGCGGACGGGCGTTCGTGTCAAGCGTCGATGGATCGCCAAGAGCGTGTATGAAAAACGGTTCGGGCCGTAGCACGGGCATCTTGTCCGTGAGTATCAAGGGCGTCTGGCCCCTGTTTTTGGCACAGATTTCACGGCCGGGACGTCCGTGGGACTCATGGGCGAGACGCCCATGCTACGTTTTCATGCGCGCCCTAACCGGGGATGATTCCGCTTATCGAGGAACTGACAGTGCAATTGTTATATTGCAGATAAACCGAAATCAGGCTGCTGAACAGTCCCAGCGTGTTCAGGATGAGGCTCCAGCCGGTCCGGCCGGACTTGGCAAGTTTGATCCCGACGCCGCAAAAAATTATCCCCAGCAATCCCGTAATCACGGCGAAGACTATGCCGAACAGATTGAAGAACCCCCCTACCAGCATATACAGCCAGATTCCGACGGCGACGGAACTGGCGCCAAGAATCACGCCTGCGCCGCCGTAGACAAGATGGAAAAAAGATGTCATCGCGCCGGCCGGTTTGTCTGGCATGTCAGCGACCCCCCGAATTGGCGTCCTGCCGGGCCGCGGCGTCAAAATGCCGGACGACCGCCTGTGCGATTGTCTGCGTGCCGGGCCTGTGGAGCGCCCCCGCCGCCCGCGCCATGGCAGAAAGGCGAGCGCCGTCGGCGAGCAGGCCGCAGACGGAACTGATTGTCTGATCGGTCCGGCGGGCAATGACGGCGGCGCCGCGGGCGACGAGGAAATCGGCGTTGCCGCCCTCCTGCCCGGGCACCGGATTCAGCAGGACCATCGGCTTGCCTTTTGAGAGGCACTCGGCTGTGGTCATTCCGCCGGGCTTGGTTACGAACAGGCTTGCGATCTCGACCAGTTCGTGGCCGCGGTCGGTGAAGGCCTGCGGAATCAGCCGGCTGCCGGCGTGTTCCTGGCTGCTCAACGCGGCCAGAAGCTCCTTGTTCCGCCCCGCCAGCACGATCACGACGGCGTCGGGCCTGGCCCGAAGGATTCCGTTGGCGATCGCGATGATCGGCCCGCAGGTGAATTCGGTGCCGCCGGAGAGCAGGACGATCTTTTTGCCGGCCGGCAGCCGCCAGTCGGCGTATATCTTCGCGCGGTCCAGCGGCGCAGACCACTTGAGGGCGACTGGAATCCCGCTGACGGTTATCCGCGACGGGTCGATCCCCCAGGGCGAAAACTGGCTGCGAGAAAAATCCGACGGGACGAACCAGTGATCGACGTCCTCGGCGTACCACCAGCGGTGGACATTAATGTCGGTAACGACGACGAACTGCCTTGCCGCCAATCTGCCGGCGCGAATGAGCGGCCCGGCGATCGGCGGGGCAAGGAAATGCGTGTTGATAATCAGGTCGGGTTTCTGTTCCAGCAGGTATTTGGCCAGTTTAGCCATCGAATGCCGCTCGCCGGCGAGCCTTAGCCTTTCCGTCAGGCCGCGGCCGGGCCTGTGCGGGCTGTTGGTCAGGTCGAATCCGATGCCGTAAAATCTGGGAAGCCGCGTCATGCCCAGCACAAACCCGCCGTTGTAATAGATACGGAACAGCTTTGGCGCGAAGTCCAGCGCATCGACCCGCGTTATATCCAGGTTCGCCGAGGCGGCAATGAGGCCTTCCTCGATGGCTTTTGCGGCCTGCTTGTGCCCGGCCCCCACCGAGGCCGAGACAATCAGCACCTTCCGGCGGCGATTATCGTTTGAGTCCGGCATTTCACGGTTAGTTACCCGTGTCCGCCTGCCTTTTCAAGTCTTTTCAGGCATCACAGCAGATTGCGGAACAGATACGCCAGATGCTCCAGGAATTTGATAAGCCACGGCCGGGCCTTGTGCTGGGCATGCGTAACCTCGCGGCAGCGGGCGATGTCCGCGGCGGTCTGGGCCGCAAGGGCCTGCGCGAAGGTGCGGTCGGACACGACTGCCACGGCCTCAAGCTGGTGGACCATGCTGCGGCGGTCAAAGTTGAAACTGCCGACGATGGCCCATGCGTCGTCGATGACGGCAGTCTTGGCGTGCAGCATCCCATCGGACCATTCGTACACCCGCACGCCGGCGGAAAGCAGTTCGCCATATATCGCCCGCGAGGCGCAGGCGGCGATGGTGGAATCGCTCTGGCGGGCGACGGCGACCGAGACGCTCACTCCGCGGCGGACGGCGTTGACGAGCGCCCGCCTGACGCCGCGGTCCGGGATGAAATACGCGTTCTCAATCATGATGTACTTCCTGGCCCGGCGGATTGCCAGAAGATAGGCCATCCGTATCGCCTTGCGATGCGACCTGCGGTGATTCGAGATGAACTGGACGGGCAGGCCCGGCGGAGCGGCCGCGAGTGCCTCGACCGGCCGCGGTCCGGCCAACGCGCCCAGAACGTTGCGCAATCGCCCGCGGATCGCGGCGCGTATCCGCGAGGCCCGCGAAGCGGCCTGCGGATTTTCCACCGCCCGGCGCCATGCGTACTCAAAAGCGGTTGCGGCCGCCGAGGCCACCGGGCGACTTTCTATCCTGACATGCGTGTCTCGCCAACCTTTGCCGCCGACAGCCTTGTCGGCGTACTCGTCGGCAATGTTCAGCCCGCCGGTAAAGACCGTCGCGCCGTCGACGATCAGCAGCTTGCGATGGTCGCGGTTGTTGAACGCGCCCAGCCACCAGCGGAAGATGGGCGGATTGTAAACCGCCGTGCGGACGCCGGCGGCGGCAAGTTCGTGAATAAAACCGGCCGGCAGATGGAGCGAACCGACGTAATCGTAGATGAGCCTCACGGCAACGCCCCGCCGGGCCGCACGGCAAAGGGCGTCATGGAAAAGTCCGCCGGTACGATCCGCGCGGATAATGTACGTCTCCAGATCGACGGACCGGCCGGCCGATCCGATCGCGCCAAGCATGTCGGGATACGCCGATTTGCCGTCCACCAGCAGGGCGGCTGATTGAGCCTCCAGAAAACGGCTCGGCTGCCAGACGTAATCCATCGGATTGAACTCGCCCCGGCCGATTGGTTCGGTAATTTCGCTCATCGCACGGATTATTCACGGGCGACCTGAAAATTACAAGTCAGGACGGCTTGTTGTCCGTTAACCGGACCGCCGCCGGCTGGCTTGCGGCCGCTGCCGCGGCCGGCGAGGGCAGCGTTCGCAGCGCGGCCTGAACATCGAACGGCCATGAGGGCTGATATTGCTTGTCCTGGGTTTCCTGGGCAGCAAATTTCTGCTTATCTTTCGCAAGCTGCCCCTGAAGTTTTACCCCCTGGTCTGAAAGGTCTTTCATCTTCCTGTCAAGTGCGTCAATCTGCGGCTTGTATTTGTTCTCTATGCCAGCAAAGGTCTGGTCGCGTTTTTGCAATGCGTCTCTTTCCGCGTTCAACTTGTATTGGTCGGCCAAAGCCTTCTGCGAATTATACAGGCTTGGATTGGACGTCTTGAGGCTTTCAGCCGGGAGTCTGGTATTGTAGTTTCTTGAAATTTCGGTGAGGCTTGTCTGATAATCCCTCTGCGCCTGATCCTTTTCCCTGTCGCGATCGCCGGCCAGCTTGCCCTTGTCGGAATTCGCGGTCTCCCACTGGGTTTTCGCTTCCTGGTAATCGGCGTTCGTCTTATCGACGGCGGCTTTCAGGACATCCCGATTTTTCTGCCTCTTTGCCGCAAGCTCGGCCTGATCCTTGGCGAACTTTGCCAGGTCCTGGAGCTGGCCGGCAACTGATTTGGGAAACGCCCCTTCGGTCTTGCCGACGGCCTCGATGTCCGGCGTCGCCTTGTCATATTCGCCGGCAAGCAGGTGAATGAGGCCGCGGGCATATGAAATCCTGGCGTCGGCCTGGTCGAGTCTGGCTGCCTGGTCAATCGACTCGAACGCGCCTTTGAAGTTCTTCAACAGCGCTCTGACGCACGCAAGCCGCAGATGGGCCTCGGCCGAATCGGCCTTTTTGCCGACCGCGGTGGTCAGCGCGGTCGACGCCATCGAGTAATTTGACGCGCCTAAGTACCCCCTGCCCAGGGCGATGAAAAATGCCGGTTCGTTCATGTACGCCGAGCCGGTTGCCAAAAGGATTTCTACGGCCTTGCCGTATTTGCCCTCGTCCATCAGCCTGTTCGCCTCGGCCAGTTCCGACGGCTTGCTGGCCGCTTCCTGAGCCAGGCCTCCGGCTGCGAACAAAAACACCATGGCGAAAACCGGCAATCCCCAAAACAATGTCCTCATTTTCCCGCGGATAATATCCATTTTTGTCTTCCTTTGCGCAAGGCATGCCCAAGAAAACTGCCTGTTTCAAACTGCCCCGTACAAAGCTGCATTATATCCATTTTCCGGCTGCCGATAAACAGTTTAATTCCATCAAGGCCCGGCGCCTCCGGACGCCGGCCGGCTGGCCGAAGGTTGGCTGGCCGAAGGCTGGCTCGTCGGGCGCCTGCCCATGTCCACCGGAATGTCCCGCAGCGCAAGGGCCAGATCGAACGGCGGCTTGGGGACATAATTTTTGTCTTCCGCCTCCGCCTGGGCGAGCTTTTTCGCGGATTGGCCCTCGCGAGCGGCGTCCTCAGGATATTTTTTCTGAAGCATTCTGAGCGTCGCGTCTATCGTTTCGACGATCGGCTTGTACGCCCTGTCGATTTCCGCAAAGGCCTTGTCGCGTGCCCGCGCCGCCTCGAACAGGCTGGCCGTCAGGACGGCGTTCACGTCAGCCAGACGCCGCCGGTATTCCAGCGGATCGGTCTCCTTGAGGCTTTCGGGCGGCTTGTCCTTCGCGTACTGGGCCATTATCTGGAGATATAGATCGTCGTAAATCTTCTGAACCGGCTGGCGGTCTTCCTTGTATTTTTTCTCGGCGATCTGGCGGTCCGCGGTCGCCCTGGTTATCCCGTCCTTGCCGGTCGCAAGGGCCTGGCTGTCCAGATCATGCGCCTGCCTGGCTGCGTCGATGGCATCCCGCCTTTTTTTTGCGGCCTGCAACTCAACCTGTTGATAACCTTCGACTGTCTCCCTTTTTTTCTTCACCAGGTCGATGAACGGCCCGCCGATCTTTTCTGCCGTCCGCATCGCATCCTCGGCCTGGTCCCACTGCCTCAACTGCGAACGCACCAGGCCCGATGCGTAATGGAGCCTGGAATCCGACTGGTCCAGCCTGACGGCCTTCTCGAGTTCATCCATGGCCTCCTTGGCCCGCCCGCTGCAACCGTAGCAGATCGCCAGCCGCAGATGGGCCTCGACAAGGTCTTTCTCGCGTTCGATGGCCGCCTTGAACGCGCCTATCGCTATGGCATAGTCTTTCAGGCCCAGATAGCCGCGGCCAAGGGCCAGGTAGTAGCGGGAATCATCCTTGTAAGTCGGGCGGATCGAGGTCAGCAGATCGAGGGCTTTGGAATACCTGCCCTGGTCGAGTTCCTCCATGGCCTGCGCCATGACATCCTGCGGACCAGGGGCGGATGCTGCGGCAGGCCGGCTTTCCTGGCCATGCACGGGAAGGACGGCGGCAAAACCCCCGGCCAGCAGGATAACCAGCATTACATCCCTAACATTCTGGCCGCAAATATGGCGATTCTGTTTCACGTGGCCAATTATACCGCGCAGCACGGGCAGAAGCGTGTTTTTTTTGAGGCATCGTTCATTATCTGCCGGCTTGAAAAAATAACCCGGCGAATGTATCCTTCGCCGAAAGATGGGCGGCGAAGGGCCAAACGGCCGGCGCGCCGACAGGATAGGGCATGGAAGACACGATTTTTTCAACTCTGGCCATCTGGCATTGGGCGACCCGCAACTGGGCCGCCATCGCCATCACGCTGACCTGCCTGTCGCTGGCGGCATGGCTGGTGATAACGATCACCCGCTACGTCAGGATATGCCTGAACATCTTCGTTGACACCCCCCCGCCGCTGTCGATGGGCCCGGTCGATTTTCAGCGGATGGAAGGCGAGGTGATGCGGTTCCGCAGTTTCGACGGCACGAGCCTGCGCGGCATGAGGCTGACGGCGCCGAAGGCCGTCCAGTACCTCGGAACGATCGTCTTCTGCCACGAGTTCGGCTCGGACATGTATAGCTGCGCCCGCTACACCCGGCCTCTGCTTGAGGCCGGCTTCGACATCTTCACCTTCGACTTCCGCGCGCACGGCCAGAGCAGTTCCGGCGGCAATTACAAGCCCCTGCAATGGCCCAGCAACAAGGAACTCGAAGACGTGCTGGGCGCCTGCGCACACGTCGAGGCGATGCTGACCGCCGAGGGCAAGCCTCCGCAGATCGGCCTGTTCGGAATCTCGCGAGGCGGCGGGGCCGGGCTGCTGGCCGCCGCAAGCGACACCAACATCAAGACCATAATCTGCGACGGCGTGTTCAGCACCGACATCGCCCTGATCGCCCTGATGAAACGCTGGGCGTACATCTTCGCCCGCGTCAAGCTGGTCTACGAGCATCATCCGGAGGCGTTCTGGCGGTTCCTGCTGTGGCTGATAATGTTTTTCGCCCAGCCCAAGCTCGGCTGCAAGTTCCCTTCAGTCAGACGGGCCTTGCAGGACATGCAGCCGCGGGCCGTCATGTTCATCCACGGCCAGAAGGACAGCTACATCCGCGAGGAGCAGACGCGGCGGCTGTATAAAACCGCTCCTTCGCCCAAGCACCTGTGGGTGGTCCCCAAGGCCAAGCACAACCAGGCCGTCGTAATCGAGCCGCAGCAGTACGCCGGGCGGACCATCGCGTTTTTCAAGAAATATCTCGGCGGCCTGCCGGTGCAGGAATCCGAGATAGACTCGCCCGCCGTCGCCGAGGTCGCCTGAGCAGCTATCGCTGTGGCATTTTAAGTTTGCATGGCGACATGTGTGGTAAAGCCTGACCCATTGAACGGCAAATATACCGTGCCGCTCCGATGGAGCTAGGTTTTGTTTCGGTTGGCGCTGACTATAAACATGTTGCTCCTGACGGAGCAAAACATCCCTCAGGCAACTATTTCGAACGCCGTAGGCGTGAAATGTTTATAGCATTGCGGCAACCCACAAAAGACAAGCCCCGGCGGGGCGGCACATTTCATCCGTCTGACAGGATCAGGAATCGGAATAATTTATTCCTGGCCGTCAATCGGCATTGGCGCGGACAAACTTTGCATGAGATCAATGTCGTTACGCAAACTTAAAATGCTTTAATGAGGAAGAAGTTCGCAAACACCCCCAAACTTCGCTGCGTTGCAGCTTCGTTTGAGGGTGCCACCAAGAAACTGCCACCAAGAAGTTGCCCTTCACGCTTTTTGCGACATATCTTTGACCTGTTTGCTGATTCGCATGGCGCACCAGTCTTTTCCGCACATGGAGCAGAAGTTGTCGCCAAGACCTGCTTTGAGTCGCGGCTGCGGATCTCGCGGGCGGCCTGGCCGTCGAAGGCCAGCTCGAACTGTTTTGTCCAGTTGAAGTCGGCTCGTGCCTGCGAGATGGCGTCGAAGCGGTCGCGGCCAGAGATCGATCTGCCCGAATGGCAAAGAGGCGGTTATCCGGACGATAAAACGTGGCACGGGCGTCTCGCCCGTGTGTCCCATGGCCGTCCCGGTCGTGGAATAAAATTTGGCGTTTTAACCGGATACCTCGCTGAGATCATCAGTAGTCTTGGGAGTGGAATAGCCCGGCATTTTCACTGCCCTCAGGGCCAGAAAGAGCGGGATTTCCTTCCGGGCGGAGTTTTCCGCTTTGGCCCGCGGGCCTGGCTCGCTTGTCTTGTGGCTGGGCCATTCCTCGATGGCGTCGACGAGCAGGCCGGCGCGGGCAAGCGGCTTGACGTAGCCTTGAATAGGGCGGTGGAAAGTCCAGGTATACTTGTCGGGGCTGGCGCCGGGATGGGTAACAATCGGCTCCTTGCGGGGCAGCAGGTAGCGGTCCACGCGGCGGAACTGGGTATCGTTTCCTTCCCAGCCCCATGCGGTGTATTTTGGCCCGCGAAAGCACGGATGCATCATGACGATGACGAATCGGCCGCCCTCGGCCAGGCATCGGGCGACGCCTTCAAACGCCGGCGCCAGCGGGTTGATGTTCTGGGCGGCCAGGATGCACGCGGCGGCGTGAAAGTGTCCGGCCGGGAGGCGCGAAGGGTCGCGGGCATCGCCGACGAGATAAGTAATGGCCGGATCGCTGCGCTGTCTGGCAAGCTCTATCAATTTTGGCGAGGCGTCCACTCCGATAACCTCGGCCCCGGCCTTGTGCAGCAGGCGGCACAACACCCCCTGCCCGCAGGCAACGTCCAAAACGTGCTGGCCCGCCTGAACGCCAAGCAGCCGCATCGCCCCGGGCAAAACCACGTTGCGATGATACTCGCCCCCCTCGTCGCCGATGATCTGGTCGTACCATTCGGCGTCTCGCTGCCAGGCGGTAGCGACCTTCGGCCCGGCCGCCGCGGCCTTTCCCGCCGGCCGGGGTTCACCTGCCCTGCCGCCGCCGAACTTACCGAACTTTTTTTTATGTTGCCGCCTTTTATTGTCCCGTTGATCCATTGAATACTCCATTCGCCATACAGATCAATATCGGCAAATGCCGGCCAAGTCCATCGAATCGATCTGAAAGTCAATGCCCTTGCTTCTGCCTGCAAGTACGGATAAATTAGCGGCCCGAAAAGTGGCATGGGCATCTTGCCCATGAGTATCATGGCCGTCTCGGCCATGTAAAATACTTGCAGGGGCAGGATGCCCCTGTTACTCACGGGCGAGACGCCCGTGCTACTGTAAAAAAGTGAATGGAATCGGAGACGTCAAATGAGCGTATTGACCAAGACGGACCCTGAAATTGCGCAGCTCATCGAGGCGGAGAAACGCCGCCAGAGCATGACGCTGGAATTGATCGCCTCGGAGAACCACGTGTCTGCGGCGGTGCTGCAGACCGCCGGCACGCTGCTGACTGACAAGTACGCCGAGGGGTATCCCGGCAGGCGATGGTACTGCGGCTGCGAAAACGCCGACGCCATCGAGCAGTTGGCGATAGATCGGGCGAAAAAGCTCTTCGGGGCCGAGCACGCCAACGTCCAGCCGCACTGCGGCACGAGCGCCAACCTGGCGGTATACCTTGCCGCGCTCAAGCCCGGCGCCAAGATAATGGGCATGAGGCTCGACCAGGGCGGCCACCTGTCGCACGGGCTGAACATAAACCTTTCGGGCATAACGTATCGCGTAACTCACTACGGCGTGCGGCGCGACACCGAGATGCTCGACCTGGACGAGGTCCGCTGGCTGGCGGTCAACGAGAAGCCCGACCTGCTGGTCGTCGGCGCGTCGGCCTATCCGCGGACGATAGATTTTAAAGGTTTTGCCGAAATAGCATCGGAGGTCGGCTGCCTGATACTGGCCGACATTGCCCACATCGCCGGACTGGTCGCGGCCGGCGTGCATCCCAGCCCGGTTCCGCACTGCCAGTTCGTAACGACCACCACGCACAAGACTCTCTGCGGCCCGCGGGGCGGCGTGATCCTCTGCAAGAAGGACTGGGCGAAAAAGATCGACTCGGCCATCTTCCCCGGCCTGCAGGGCGGGCCGCTCATGCACGTCATCGCGGCAAAGGCGGTCTGTTTCCTTGAGGCTCTCAATCCCGAATTCGAGCAATACGCAGCGACCATCATCGCCAACGCCAAGGCCCTGGCCGAGCAGTTGATAGCCAAGGGGTGGCGGCTGGTGTCCGGCGGGACGGACAACCACCTTATGCTGGTCGATCTCCGCAGCCGGCTCAAGGACCTCACCGGCCACAATGCGGCCCTCTGGCTGGCCCGCGCCGGCCTGATCTGCAACAAGAACACCATCCCGTTCGACACCCGTCCGCCGATCGAGTCGTCCGGCATCAGGCTGGGCACGCCGGCCCTGACCAGCAGAGGCATGGGATCCAACGAGATGGCTCGCATCGCCGCGTGGATCGATCAAATCCTCCTGTCGGGCGGCGACAGCGGCGCGGCAGACAGGGTCCGCGGACAGGTCGAGGAACTGTGCAGGCAATTCCCGATCCCGGGCCTGGAGGATTGAACGTGAGCCAGCAGGCCAAATCGAGCATGAAAGAGATTTACCGGATACTCGACGCCAATTTCAACCGCGTCCGCGAGGCCCTGCGGGTGGCCGAGGACTGCGGCAGGTTCGCCCTGAACGACCCGGCCATAACGGCGATGGCCAAGAACCTCCGCAGCGATCTGAAGGAAATCCTCACGGCCATGCCGGTCAGCGAGTTCATCTCAAGCCGCGACACTCCCGGCGACATCGGCACCGAGATATCCAGCCCGACCGAGCCGAAGCGAGACGGTCTTTCCGACGTGGTAACGGCGGCCTGCAAGCGCCTCACCGAGGCCCTCCGGACCATCGAGGAATACAGCAAATTCATCGCCCCGGCCCAGACGATCCGGATCGAGCGGATGCGATACGACGCCTACACGCTCGAACAGCGGCTTCACAGCCGGCTGCTCATAGGCCGGCGCTGGGCGGCGGTGCGACTTTACGCGCTTATCACGCGCAAGCTGTGCTCCGGCAGCATGCGCGAGACCGCCAGGGCGGCCATTGCCGGCGGGGCCGACGCCATCCAGCTTCGGGAAAAAGACGCCAGCGACGCCGAGCTGCTGGCGATAGCGGCGGAACTGCGGGAACTTACCGACGAGGTGGGCAAGCTGCTCATCGTCAACGACCGGCCCGACATTGCCGCGATCGTCGGGGCCGACGGCGTGCACCTGGGCCAGCGCGATCTGCCGATGGCCGAGGCGAGAAGGCTTCTGCGGCCCGGCGCGATCATCGGCCGAAGCACGCACGAAATCAACCAGGCCAAGGCCGCCGTGAACGAGGGCGCCGACTACATCGCCGTCGGGCCTATGTTCGAGACGACCACCAAGGATGTCTGGCCGATCGCCGGGCCTATATTGCTGAAACAGGCCCTGGATGAAATCCCCCTGCCGATAGTCGCCATCGGCGGCATCAACGCCCAGAACGTCTCGCAGATAACCGCCAGCGGCGCCAAGTGCGTCGCCGTATCCAGCGCTATCTGCGGGGCAAAAGACCCAAAGGCCGCGGCCAAGGCAATCCGACAGCAACTGCCGGATTGAGCCTTACCACACCAGGACGCTGAACAGTTCGGCCGGAAGTTTCACGCTCACCTGCCTGCCCTGAGGCGACCCGATCACCGGCAGGTCGCGTCCGCCGACCAGTTCCCGAACGGCCTTCCTTGATTTCAGCAGGCCGGCCTTGTCGGTTATCGTTACGGCCCGTTCATGGCCGGAGTTTATGAGCCACAGCATCCGCCGCCGTCCGCTTTTGCCAGCCCGCCACTGCACCTGGCCGGACAGATCGCCGTCGTCGCAGGCGAGGTCCACGGCCAGCTTTACACCGGCGTCGTCGCAGATGCACCGCACAAGCCGCTCAAAGTCGCTGTTTCGCTGCCGGAAATACGGCCTTGCGGCAAATCCGCCCAGCACGTAAGCGGCGCCGCGGCCCACGCTCTTGCGGACCATGAGCGGCTGGCCGGCAGAACTGCGGGCCAGAACGCGCGAACCGGACGGAACCGAAAGCGGCGTGATGAAGTTGTCCAGCGGCAGGCATATCTGCTCGTCGCCGATATCGACCGATATCGACTCGTTGTCGGCAAGCTGTCGCCTGCCAAGGTCGTGCAGGCCCAGTGCCCGCATGAAAGGCCTCTCGTCCGGATAACGATAGAAGCCCAATTCATCGAACGCGTCGGCCTCGCCTTCCAGCAGCACCCGCCCGCCGCGTTTGATGAATTTGAGAATCGCTTTTGCCGTCGTGTCCGGCACGATCAGCGGCCAGGGCATCAGCAGGACATCCAGCTTCTTCAGAACGTCCAGGTGCCGGGCCTCGACGAATTCATATGGCATCCCCAATCGCTCCAGGGCCAGCGAGCAACCTTTGACCGCCTCGGCCGCGTCGGGCGCCGGGCCGCGGTCGGCGAACTTGAGCAGGTAATTATCCGGCACGAACAGCACGCCGACTCTTGCCGGGTCGGGCTGATATGCGTCGATTATCTCCTTGTGTTTCCCGATAAACGCTCCGGTCTTTTTCATGGCCGCGAGGCGATCCTTCGCCAGACCGTCCCAGCCGCTCAGTCCGAATCCGCTCGACTCGGCCCCGAAGACCTCGTCCCGCCAGCACCAGAATATGACGCCCTTTGCGCCCCTGGCCATGCCGTTGGCAACCCAGCGCTGCTGCGGATTGGCCGTAACCGATCGGAACGCGAAGATTCCGCCCCTGGCCGTGCCGCCCTGAAGCTCGCTGACCCAGACGACCTTGCCGCGATTGGCCGACCGCGTGCACTCGACCCGCGTGCCGAACCCGGCGTCGTCGAAGCCCTCGCCCCAAAACGGAAAGTGCGAGCAGCCGTAGCCGTCGAGCTGGTCGGCAAGGTCCCAGTCGTTGCCGCGGCAGAGGGCCTGCTCCTCGTTCCCGCCGGCGCTGTCGATGGACGGCCCGCCGCAGTGGGCGCTTATCAGATGGGTCTTGTCACGCGAGCGGATCGCGTCGTATCGCATCTTTATATGTTTCGTCGCGCGATCGACCAGAAAACGGGTGAACTCCATCATTTCGGTATATGGGTGATTGATGACGCGGCCGGGAAACACGTCGTCCCACGAGCAGTACCGCCTCTGCCACGCGCGGCTGACGCCCTCAAGCCCGCCGTGCCGGCGGTCCAGCCATGCCCGGAACTCCCGCAGCGTGTGCGGGCAGTAGCAGACGTAATCATGGCAGTTGACGCACCATCGCGTCTCGTTCCAGCAGTCCCAGCCGAGCAGGTGGCTCGCCGCCGCATATCGGGCCGCCGTCGCGGATATGAAGCCGGACATCAGCTCGGCGACCTTCGGGTTGTCGAAGCATCCGCCGGGCGTCAGCCCGACATTCGCCTCGCGCCGCAGCGACGAGATCACCAGATGCCCTTTGCAGTCTATCATCTCGCTGCCCGGCACGAGGCGGTGAATCCAGAACGGATGTATCTCGGCTATGGTGCTCAGGACGACCTTCAGCCCTTTTCTGCCGGCCAGACCTACCAGCTCGTCGTAATCCTGAAAGTTGAAAGCCCCCGGCTGCGATTCCACCCAACCCCAGATGACCCAGAGCTGAACGGCGTGCAGCCCGCTGTCGCGCATTCTGGAAAAATCGTCCGGCCAGTATTTCTTCACGGGGAACGGCGGGCGATAGTATTGTGCGGCGAGAAACATTTTGACTTCCTTTCCTGAAAAACCTTTTCCGGCCGGCATCGCAAAAAACCGGAATGCGCGGCAAGGGCGATGTAAAAATGGGGACAACCAGGTATATTGACTCAAAAGACGGACAAATCAAGTGGCGACGGCGCTAAAAATAATCGGGCTGCTGAAGTCGATGGCAAACCCGGCCAACGTGGCCGGCATGGCGCGATACGGCATCAATACGGCCGGCACGCTGGGCGTGCAGGTCTGCAAGCTCAGGCGGATAGCAAAGCAGATCGGCCGGGACGCGGACCTTGCCGAGCGGCTCTGGCAAAGCGGAATTCACGAGGCAAGGCTGCTCTCCAGCCTTATCGACGATCCGCTTCTGATATCGCCCGGGCGGCTCAACCGCCGTGTCCGGCAACTGGACTCCTGGGACGTGTGCGATCTTTTCTGCAACAATATCGTTGTCCACTCGCCGCACGCGTGGACCCTGGCCGTCCGATGGGCGGCACAGAAGGCCCAGTTTGTCAGACGGGCCGGATTCACCCTGATGGCCTGCCTGGCTGTTCACGATAAAAAGGCGAAAGACGGACGATTCCGCCGGCTGTTCGGTTTGATCGAACGCGCCGCCGGCGACGAACGCAATTTCGTCAAAAAGGCCGTCAACTGGGCGCTGCGGCAGATCGGAAAACGGAACATGAATCTCAATCGTTCGGCAAAGGCCGTCGCCAGGCGGATCGCACGCCAGGACAGCAGGCCGGCCAGATGGATCGCACGCGACGCCCTGGCCGAACTGGCCAGCGATAAAACCCTCAAAATCATCGCCCGCCGGTCTCTCAACTGCCCGGCAGATTAAGATCGGTTATTGTTATTACGATGTGAGTCTGTTTATCCGTCGTGCCAAGCGATCGGGCGGCCGCCTTGCCGTCGCCCATGCCCTTGGAAAGAATTTCCCATGCATGCCGGGAAAACTGCGGAGCAAGAAGCTGCCTGAGATATTCCTCGACTTTGGCCGCCCGCTGGGCCGACAGGACCCATTGCTCGCGGACGCCGCTTACGTCGGGCGCCAGGCCGGTTACGCATATTTCTATCCGGCGCATGCCCAGCATGCCCTGAATTTCCCCGGACAGCCTGGCAAGCTCGTTTTTTGACGCCTCGTCCAGCGATGAAGAATCCCCGGCAAACCGGACAGCCGGAAAACGCCGAACCGGGACTTGCTTCGCGACATCGTTTGCTTTCGTTGGAACCGCCTTGTTCAGCTCGTCATAAACTTTCTTGATCTGCTCCGGAGTGTCGTCGATGATCCGATTCGTTTCCGTGCTTTGATCCTGACGATGGACCGGATAGCGAAGCTGTTTGTAGTCGTATTCAGGTTTCTGCGGCTTGCCGTAAAGCCAGTCGGGCATCCCGAATCCTTCAATGGCCCGCTTAAACGACTGCTGGCCGGTCCTCATCAGCAGGGCGTTTTTGTCCGTGGCCATGGTCTGAAGCATGACAAAAAACGACATGAGCAGCGTTATCATGTCGGCAAAGGAAATATACCACAGCCCGACGCTTTCGCCGGCCTCCTCCTCGGGTGGTTTCAGCGGTTTGCTCATTTGACCACCCGCCACGAAAGCAGCGTTATCTCGATGGCGTCGTCAGCCGGCTGGTCAGTCCCGGAAAGAGGCGTTCCGGCCAACGCAAACTGCTCCGCCGGATATCCGGATAACCGCATGAGGGTCTGCATGACAATCCATGCCCTGTCCAGTTTGCCCTGCGGAGTAGCGCCGAAACCTCCGCCGCTCTCGCCGGTCGTCGAACCGACGACGACCTGGCATGAAATCTTTGATATAAATTGGGCCAGCAGTTTAAGATTATCATGGCCTTGCGGCGTGATCTTTGCGCCGTCGCCATAAAAAAGCCTGGATGCCGGTATCCGTATTATCCGCCTGTCCCGGAAAGCCGACACGTCGGGTATCCACTGCAGCGCCTCGGGTCTGGGATTGAGTTTGGGATCGGCCGGGTCCTTTTGATCCTCCGGCTTGAACTCGCTGCCGTGCAGAACCCACTCGGATTGCGCAGGCGAGGTTTTCACGATCGACTCCCTGGATTTATCCTTCGACGGCGCCAGTGAATAAAACGCGATGGAGTGGACCGTTTCCATGAGTTTCTTCCTGGCGCTCATGTCATATGAACAAAAGGTCGAAAGCATGACAAAAAACGACATCAAAAGAGTTATCATGTCGGCGAAGGAGATGTACCATATGGCAACCTTCTCGCCGCCCGCCTCCTCGGCATGTTTTTCCTGCTTGTGGCCCATTTCAGATCTTGGGTTTGAATTCCTCGCGGTGCTTGAGCGACACAAACGTCTGCATCCGTTCGCGGACCGACGTCGGGCTTTCGCCGCGAGCTATGCCCAGCACGCCTTCCATTATCATCTGACGCAGGTGCGATTCCTTCTTGGACCTTATTCCAAGCTTGCCCGCCAGCGGGATCAGGAACAGGTTGGCTATGAACGCCCCATAGAACGTGCAGACCAGCGCGCAGGACATTCCCGCGCCTATCTTGTCGGGGCTGTCCATATGGGCGAACATCTGCACAAGTCCGATCAGGGTGCCCACCATCCCGAAGGCCGGGCAAGCCGCGCCCATGAACTCCAGCATTTTTTTCCCCTCATAATGCCTCTCCTGGAGATTGCTTATTTCCATCCCAAGCTGCTCTTCGATGGACTCGGGCTTCTGGCCGTCGACGATCAGCCTGATCGACTTGGCCAGGAATGGATCGCCGGCCGTGGTGATGTGCTTTTCCAGGGCAAGCGCGCCGTCGCGACGGTTGATGGCCGAGTAGTTCACGATCTTCTGGATCACTTCCTGCTCGGGCGGAATCTTGTAGAAAAGGGTCTTCTTCAGGAACTGGCTGAGCTTGAGAACCGACGCCAGCGAAAAGTGGATGCATGTGGATGCGAACGTCCCGCCCACCACGATCAGTATGGCCGGAATCTGCCCAAACAGGGCGAAGTTCCCGCCATCGAACATGACGGCCGCGAACACGCACGCCAAGCCGATGAAAATGCCTATGATTGTGGCTATATCCACTAAACTGCCCTTTCCGCATCCTGCTGCCCGGACAGACCCCAAAGAGCCGGCCCGCCAATACCTATATTCTACATCCTCGCTGCAAGAATGTAAAACATAAGTCGCAACTCCTGTAACTGCCTGAATTTATTTATGCGTCGCGAGCGAGACATAGCAGTATTTCGTCAGACATTCCAAAATCTTAAGCCGCCTGAATTTCCCTGGTTTCAGGCGAATCCGAACTGGATTGACGGCACGGTTTTGAAAAACGGGCGACTGCCGCGTTTGCAGCTTTTCAGGCATGGCCGACAGATGATGGGATATTGCAGCAGCCCGCCGACCAGACTGAATTTGATTGTCGAACCATTCGTTTGTGACTATTCTATGAACGGCTTTTCGCGTTCTAGGGCCAGTAATCGGGAAAAAGGAGAAAAAATGGACGACGGAAAAAAACTGTTCGTGGACGGCAAACCGCTGAAAATTCAAGTTCAGGTATCTCGACGCCAACGGCAATCCAAATGAGAAATTCCCGATCAGAAAAGGATGGTTGGACAAAAATGGGCTGAGTCTGGAGAAAACCTTATATCCGCCCGAGGCGCTGGTTCAATCATTTACGAGGTACAATAGACTTTATGTTACAACCGTTCAGCCTGACGGAACCAGAAACGTTATCGGGTTCAACATCACACGATCTGCCGCACGCAGGGTGAAAAAAGCCCTTGACCGGATGGCGTCCGTAACGCAGGCAGAAATTCACCGTCGAGAACTCAAGGAAAACAGACAGGAAAGGCTGTTCCGCGCCGAAACGTGCAGGTATTGCGGCGCTATGGTCGATCTGAGCGGATTTGAAATGACGCCACAAATGTACTGCCCATATTGTCAGACAATCATTGTGTTGCGCCGCGATAAAGCCCATTCTGACGAGAAAAATTACGGCATCTGCGATCAGTGTGGATTTTATTCCAGGCCAAAGATATTCACGAAATTCTACTTTTATTTTCTGGTTCATGTCTTCGGATACAGGTGCCAGCAGATATACATGTGCAATCCGTGCATGAGGTCTGCGGCATGGACTATGCTGTTATTCAATTTTCTCTTTATTATCGGCCTGCCGTCCGCAATATACCAGGTCATTAGATCCCATCTCGGCGGATCGACTTTCAACAAGGACTTTGTCGGCCTGGACAAAGCAAACTCCAAAGCAAAGAGTAAAAAATACCAGAAAGCCTTCGCGATCTATGCGACGATAGAAAAACGGCTCGGACACTGTGCGGGTGTCAGATACAATCACGCCCTTGCGCTCAGCCACGCCGGACAAAATGACGAGGCAATCGCGATGCTCAACGAATCACTCAAGGATTGCAGCAACTATCTCCCGTCGGCAACGCTCCTGCAATCCTTTCTTGCCTCCGGCAATCAGGCCGAACAGGCCGCCGAATTGGCAATGAAATTCGCCAAATATTAAGGCCCAATGAGTACGGTAAGTTTGGATAATCAGGTTATAATGGCTGCAATGGACCTTTTTCGGGAATCACAGGACGCGGCGATCGAGGCGGCGGCCCCGCTGGCGGTGCGGATGCGCCCGCGGACCATCGACGAGGTGGCCGGGCAGGAGCATTTCCTGGGGCCGGGCAAAATGCTGCGGCGGATGCTCCAGTCCGGCAGCATATCCAGCCTGGTCTTCTGGGGCCCGCCGGGGTCCGGCAAGACCACGCTGGCTTACGTCATCGCCGGCCAGGCCAACTGCGACTTTCACATCCTCAACGCCGCAAGCGCCTCGGTCAAGGAGGTCCGCGAGATAATCGAACGCGCCCGGGCGCTGCTGGCCTCGACGAACAAACGCACCGTCCTGTTCATCGACGAACTGCACCGGTTCAACCGCTCACAGCAGGACGTGCTGCTCAACGACGTGGAGACCGGCGTGATAATCCTGATCGGCGCTACGACCGAGAACCCGTTCTTCGCCATCAACTCGCCGCTGCTGTCCCGCTCGACGGTCTTCCAGTTCCAGCCGCTGTCGAAAGAGGACATTCTGGCCCTGCTCCGACGGACCCTGGCCGACAGCCAGCGGGGGCTGGGCACGTTCAACGTGCAAGCCTCCGACGATGCCCTGGAACACCTTGCCGCCATCAGCGACGGCGACGCCCGGCGGGCGATCACGGCGCTGGAGGTAGGCGTGCGGTCGCAGATGCTTGCCGGCGGGAAAGACGGAAAAATAATCTTCGACCTCACGGCCGCGCAGGACAGCATCCAGGCCAAGGCGATCCAGTACGACAAGGCCGGCGACCTGCACTACGACGCGATCTCGGCGTTTATCAAGTCGATGCGGGGCAGCGACCCCGACGCCGCCGTCTACTGGCTTGCCCGCATGCTCGAGGCCGGCGAGGATCCGCGGTTCATCGCACGGCGGATAGCAATCCTGGCCAGCGAGGACATCGGCAACGCCGACCCGCGGGCGATAAGCGTGGCTGCCGCCGCGTTCGACATCGTCGAGCGGATCGGAATGCCCGAGTGCCGAATTACGCTGTCTCAGGCGGCGATCTACATGGCCTGCGCCCCAAAGAGCAACGCCTCGTACATGGCCATCGACTCGGCCATGGAGGACATCCGCAACAACAGGACCATACCTGTCCCGATGCACCTGCGAAACGCCCCGCATCCGGGCATGGCCCAGCTCGGCTACGGCAAAGACTACCGCTATAGCCATTCCTTTGAGGGCGGCATCAGCCCCGACCAGGACTACCTCGGCGTTGACCGGACATACTACAACCCAACCAGCCGCGGATATGAAAAACACATCCAGGCATATCTGGAGTGGGCCAGAAAGATGCGCTCCGACAAGGGCGATAATGCCCCACCCGCCACCCCGCCAGGCGAAAGTAATAAAAACCAGATGTGATGAACACTCTTGTTACTTTGCACCCGCCGATGCTATGATATACTTTGACCATTTGGTTGCTTGAAAAAAGAGGTGAACAATGACTTCTTCGACAAAGACCATACTCAGGCAGGCCCTGAACCTTGATCCGGTTGAACGGGCGGAATTGATCGAGCAGCTTTTCCATAGTTTCGATAAATCTCCCGACAATAAAATCGACAACCTGTGGGCCGATGAAGCAGAGTCGCGTATCGACGCATATGATGCCGGAAAAATCGGTGCCGATTCGGCAAAAGCGGTCTTAAAGCGGATCTAATGAAGATAAAAAGTGTCGCCCCGCTGGGGCTAGTTTTTTAAAGCGAAAACCCAGACTATAAACATGCCGTGCCTAACGGCACTTTGAAAGTTTGTCTGGAATGGTTTTCAGCTCCGTCAGGAGCGTAATGTTTATAGCAACGACAATTCTAAGCAGATCAAGCTCCATCGGAGCGGCATAAATTATTGCCAACCGCAACGGTTGAAGGCAATTTGTATCGTCTGCCAATCAATTTTCGGGTGCGGAAGCTGCCGTGGCCGGGTGAGTTAGGGACGATTTCAACCTAGATATCAAATCTTCGAGATGTTTCTTGTCAACTTCCGGATTATTCTCCATGGCCTCCTCCAACGTTTCGACGGCCCGGGAATCGCCCATTTCGCCAAGTGCAATTGCGGCGGCCTTACGCATCCACGCATCCCTATCGCCCTGCATGACCTGGAACAGCGACTCTATCGCCCGCCTGTCTCCAAGTTTACCCATCGCAAACGCGGCAGCGTGGCGAACTGCATTATCCTTGTCATTTTTCAGCTTATCTGTAAGGATATCCGTGGCCCTGAAATCGCCCAAGCAGCCAAGGGCCTCTGCGGCGTCCGCCCGTATCCTATAGTCAATATCATCTTTCAAAATTGCAGCCAATGTCTCATACGCCCTGCGATCCCCGATCTTTGCAAGGGACTTTATGATATTGCAGCGAATGTGGTATGGAGATCCAGGGAAATAAACCATTTCTTCATTTCCCGTAAATACGTCTGAAAATGGATATCCATTAGCACTACAACGAAACTTCCTCTGGCATGATGCAGCATCGCAGCTTATACAACTTGACGCCAAGTCTGCGTAACCGCCTGAGTTTGGCTTTCACGTGGGACTGCCGTGCGCGCCGATTGCGGTTCTGCGTCTCGGTG
>JACRIL010000068.1 GCA_016235825.1 Planctomycetota bacterium | reverse complement strand
GGATGATCCGCCCGGCCGTCATCATCCGGAAGAACAGCCAATCCAACCGCTCCGACAAAGGGGCGACGACGCAAGCCGCACTGATGAGCGTTTATCGCACGCTCAAGCTCCGCGGCCATGACCCCGTGAAGACCATCGCCTCCGCACTACGCGCCTATCTCTCCACTGGCCGACTGCCGCAGCTTCCCGTGCAATCCGTTGCAGACGGCTGATAAGTTACCTGATTTAAAACGCCAGACAAAGCCGTTTGCAAATGTATATCAGGCGGATCAGAACTTGACCTTCGTGGCCTCGCGCTCTGCCGGGGCGGTCAGCTCGAAGTATTCCTTCTTTATGAAGCCGAAAAGCCCGGCGATGATGTTGCTGGGGAACGTCTCGCGTGCGGTGTTGAACGTGGCCACGCACTCGTTGTAGAACTGCCGGCTGAACGAAATCTTGTTTTCCGTGCCGGCAAGCTCTTCCTGGAGCTGCGAGAAGTTCTCGTTGGCCTTGAGGTTGGGGTAGGCCTCCGAGAGGGCGAAAAGCTGCTTGAGCGCGCCGGTGAGGAAATTTTCCTGCTCGGCCTTTTCCTTGACGCCCGTTGCCGCCATCGCCGCGTTGCGGGCCTGAATCACCCGCTCGAGCGTGTCCTTTTCGTGCGAGGCGTACCCCTTGACCGTCTCGACCAGGTTGGGGATCAGGTCGTATCGCCGCTTGAGCTGCACGTCGATCTGCGACCACGACTCCTCGCAGCGGATCCGTTTCCTGACCAGGCTGTTGTACATCCCCATAATCAGCAGAAGAAGAAGCACCACTACCGCAATGGCGATCCAAATTCCGACGCTCATGATTCCTCATCCTTTCCTTTTCAGAAGTCCCTCGAAGGCGCCCGGCCGATAGCTGACCGCCTGCGCCTGACGCACGAGACTTGCAGAAGTTTAAACAGTTGCGTCCGGCAGGTCAAGGCCATCTCGCGGCCAAAAACTTTATCTGGCCGGCTGGCCAGGACCTTTTTATTCGTTCATCCCTGACGCATAACCGGAAAATACTATCGACCGGGGCTGCGGCGGCGTTATAATGCGGCCGCTGGTATTATTCTGACAAGCTATTATTCAGGTCGGAATGGATTCATTCACGCTCAACAAGGTCGAGTTTGACTCGCTTCGGCGGATAGTGTCGGAGTTCTGCGCGACGATCCCCGGCAAGCGTCTGGCGGCGCATTTGGCGCCGTCGCGGAATCCCGAGGTGATAAAACGCTGGCAGGAGCAGACCGACCAGATGGTCTCGGCCGTCCGCGATCACGGCCTGCCGCCCTTTGCCGGCGTAACGGACATTGCCGGCCAGCTTGAACGCGCCCGGCCCGGCGGCGGAGCGGCCGGCGAGGACTTCAACCTCATCGCCTCGGCCCTGGAGGGTTCGGGCAACGTCCGCAAATATCTGCTTGCCCTGCCGGAAACTCTGGAAGCACTTCGCGAACTGGCCGCCCAGATTGTCGAGTTCCCGCAGGAGGTGCAGGCCATCCGCGACACGCTCGACGAGACCGGGGCAGTCCGCGACAGCGCCTCGGAAAAGCTCGCCGAACTGCGGAAGGAGATTGTCCGCATAACCCAAGAGATTCACGACGTGATCTATGGCTTTCTGCGGGCGCCCGAAGTTGCCCGCCTGCTGCAAAACGTCAACGTAACGCTGCACGGCGACAGGTATGTGCTGCCCGTCAAGGCCGAGCATCGCGGAAAGCTCGAGGGCGTGGTGCACCGGGCGAGCAACACCGGCGCAACGTTCTTTGTCGAGCCGGCCCAGTGCGTCGAGATGAACAACCGGCTGATGGACCTCCGCGAGGATGAAAAACGCGAGATCGAGCGGCTGCTGAGCGTGCTGGCGATAAAGCTTGCCCCACGAGCCGAGGAAATCGCCGCGACGGTCCGGGCCGCCGCACAGATCGACATCCTGTCAGCCAAGGCCCAGTATGCATATCAGAACGACATGATCCGCCCCGAACTGTCCGAGCGCGGGCAGATGCAGGTCTTCCAGGCCCGCCACCCGCTGCTGATCGAGCAGGCCCGGCGCCAGGAAAAGGCCGGATACCCGCCCGAGCGGCGGCACGCGGCCGTGCCGATAGATGTCCGGCTCGGCAGCGACTTCGACCTGCTGGTCATAACCGGCTCAAACACCGGCGGCAAGACGGTGGCCCTCAAGACCGCGGCCATGCTGTGCATAATGGCCCAGTGCGGCATGCAGGTGCCAGCCCAGCGCGGGGCCGTCCTGCCGGTCTTCCACGACATCTTCATCGACGTCGGCGACGAGCAGTCGCTCCAGCAGTCGCTCAGCACGTTCGGCGCGCACATAAAACGAATCCGCTACATCCTCTCGAAGGTGGACCGCAACTGCCTCGTGCTGCTCGATGAACTCGGGGCCGGGACCGATCCGGAAGAGGGCGGGGCCATCGGCCAGGCGATACTCGACGAGCTGCGCGAGATCGGCTGCCTGGGGATGATAACCACGCACCTGAGCGTGCTGAAGGCATATGCATACACGCACGACCGGGTGGACAACGCCAGCGTCGAGTTCGACGTGGCCACGCTGCGGCCGACGTATAAACTGAAGATAGGCCAGCCCGGCGAGAGCCACGCGATCTCGGTGGCCGGCTCGCTGGGTCTGCCCAAAAAGCTAATCCAGGCGGCCCGCAAGCACCTGGCCGCCCAAGGCCAGCAGTTCCGCAAGGCGATAAAGGCGACCGGCCTGGCCCGCCAGGTGGCCGAAGAGGCCAAGGTCGAGGCTCACAACGCGCAGCTCGCCGCCCGCGACGTGCAGGAATCTTACGAGTCGAAACTGGCCGACCTGCACAGATTGCAGGATGAGTTTCAGACCTGGCTGGCGGCGCTGCCGGAACTTCGACCGGGCGATGAGGTGTATGTGCCTTCGCTCAAGAAGAACTGCCGGCTCGTCCGGCTGGAGCTGCACAGGCAGATCGCCCTGGTGGACGCCGGCAACATGGAGATCGAGACTCCGCTCCGCGAGCTGATGCCCGACCTGGGTCAGGACGAAATTCGCGGCCAGATAGCCGAGCTTCGCAAGAAGATCATCGACCAGGCCGCCTCGGCCGAACAGGCGATGGCCCGGGCGCAGCACGTGCAGGATGAATATCATCGCAGCCTGGCCCAGCAGAAGGAGCGGGCAAGGCAATTTGACACGTGGCTCGGCTCGATCTCAAGACTCAAGGTCGGCGACGAGGTGGCGATTGCGCTGCCGCCCGGCCGCGGCACGCTGGTGAAGGTCGATCTGGCCGGCCTGCGGGCGACCGTCGCAACGCAGGAGGGCGAAAAGGAATTCTCGATCCAGGAACTCTTCCCGCAGACCGGGCCGTTCGCGAATCTGCCTCAGCATCCGCCGGCGGGCAGGCGCGAGGCGGGGGCAGGTCAGGATGGACATCCGCGCCGCCCGCAGGGGCAGGTTCGCGGCGGGGCCTACGGAAAACAGGGCGGGCGACCCGGCGCCGGAGGACGGACCGGGGCGGCGGGCCAGGATCGCCGACAGGCCGCGCACGGTGAACCGCAGCGAAAACACGAGCCGGAAAAAATCGAACCCGACAGGCCGATACATCGCGTCGATCCGGCCAGCGACGAGGCCAAGAAACATCACGAGGCCCTGCTCGCCGCCCAGCCCGGCCAGCAGGTCTTCGTCATCCCCTTCAACAAAAAGGCCACCCTCATCCGCGTCAACGCCGACAAAGACCAGGCCGTCGTCCAAAGCGGCATCTTTGAAATGACCATACCCCTGGCCGACCTTGAACCCATCGCTCAACAACAGACGAAGGCGTAGGCGAGTTGTTTTCAGTTTGCTGAAATTCTAATTGGAATTATAGTTTGTATACCTGATGCTTTGAGAGACTTTAATGGCGGAAACAAAATCATTCCAACCTATGTCATCAAAATGGTATTTCAATTTAATGTTGTTGCTGTGCCCGATCATTTGCGTTGTGCTCGAACTCACAGCCGGGCCGATGGGGTTTACTCTTGGCACAATTTGTTGTCCCCAACTGGGCTTTTTTGTGATTCGGATATTCCCATTGTTATTTCCGGCCCTTGTAGTGATTGCATGGGCAAAACGTGCTTATACACGTCGTCGATATCTGGTCATTTTCACGGTCGTAATGCTGCTTTTATGGATTATCAATCTGATAGGCTTGTTTAAGTTCATTGATTTTGGCCTCAACTTCCACCATGGGGATTTATTGGAATAGTTTGGTGCCACTGTCCTACACGGAGCGTGTTCGCGGAGCGTAGGGCAGTGTGTTGCGATTATTGCGGCGGAATTTTTGCAAAGATGGATTGATGATTCATCGAAAACCATTGGCCGGGGTGGTCTGGTATTTCGGTTCGTCTGCCGGTGGCGGGAGCGAAAATGTTGGGCAAAAAATGAATGACGGATATCCCCGGGTTACGCTTCGTCCGCCTGCCGGCGGCCTACGCTTCACACCGGGGCTACTTTCTGCCGGCCCTGTGGGCCTTTAATTTGGCGACGCTGAATCCGCAAGGTATCCATGACATGTAAAAATTGTAATCTGTGGATTGAAACGACAGATAGAAATTGTTGCCCGAACTTGCCGCGGCGGGGTATAATCCTGCACGGAAGATCGGACGAAAGAGACTCACGATAAATGAGGACGGTCTGCTCAATGCCCGAATCAGAAACGCACGGCCCTCCGCTGCCGGCTTCGCGACAGGCTGCGCCGGACAAGTTGCTGCGCTTGAGGGTGCCACCAACCGGCTCATGTTTTGTTTATTGCATGACTTTTCAGAAAGATAATTATACCTTGCAAATTCATCGACGCCAAATTAGAGGCCCGCAGGGCCGGCAGATAGTAGCCCCGGGTGAAGCGAAGTCCGCCGTCAGGCGGACGAGGCGAAACCCATGGAAAACCCGTCCATTTGATGAAGTTTCCAATTTCTGCTCCCGCCACTGGCAGACGAACACAAATTTTGGGCAACCCCGGCCGATGATTCTTGACGAGGCATCGGACTGTTTCTGGGGAGATCGCGCGAGGGCGAGACGCTCTCGTCACACGCGGGCAATATGCCATCGCCATGGGCAGATACAACAACAGAACAATGACTCAGCCATTCTCATTGGCCTCGCTTTTCAAAAATTTCGCCGCTTCTGCCGTGGCGCGAACGGGGAATCGAAAACTTTTTTAATGACGGCGCAACCCCAG
>JACRIL010000067.1 GCA_016235825.1 Planctomycetota bacterium | reverse complement strand
TGTCGAGCCGGTGATTAGCACGACGGGCGCGTCGTGCCATTCGCCGACCTCGCTCTTGAGCGTTATGATCTGCCAGTTGACCTCGTGCTCGTAGGCGTTTTCAGCCCATCGGCAGAAGTTGGCCAGGGCGCGAGGCCGGTTATTCCAGTCGCCATTGTACTCGATCCTGTTGAAAAGCACGCCGTGCTGGCCCCGTATCAGAAACAGCAGAGCATATGACGTTGACACATCGGGACCATAGTTGCTGTTCTTCCACGAGCCGTCAGTTCCCTGCAAGTTCAGCAAACATACAACGCCGTGCTTGTACCAGTCGGCATCGCCGAAGTACTTGTACCCGCTGGCAAGGCCAATGCGCTCGATGCCATATAATGTATAAAACATATCCCTGTCGCGCTGGATCATGGAGATATTCTGTTTGAAGTTGGCGTCGTACCAGTCGAGGCCTTTCTTGACGGGGGCAAATTCCGTGGCCACGTTACATTTGATGAATTCTTGACCCTTAAGGGCGTCGATGCAGACGAACAGCGTAGCGATCCCGGCCGCAGTCATGGAGGCAGTGGGTGCCGGCTCATTTTCTGCGTAGTTCCACCCGCCATCGGGTCTTTGCTGAGGTATCCAATATTTCATGACTTTTTCCCAATATTCCTTTGGTATCTCCATGCCCGCACGATAGCCCGCCCAAACGGCAAGAACGCCGTACTGGCTGTTGGAATTATCACCAAATCTGGATTCTGTCAAGGCATAGCTGTATCCGCCATTGAATTGCTTGTCCTTCTCCTTGACGAACTTGGCGACATCTGTTTCCAGGCACTTGCGGTACTTGCTTGCGGCGGTTTTGTCGCTGTCCTTGGCCTGCTTCCATGCCCTCAGCCAAGCCTGGCAGCGAAAGGATATCCCATATGTGGCGTTCCTGCCGTCAAGAACCTCGGCCGTGTCGGCCAACCACTTGAGACCCTTGGCAATTTTCTCATTCTGGAACGATAACCCCTTTTCCATAAGCGCATACAGGACCAAAGATGTAGTGCCTATTTTGCAGTTAAGAACACTATCTTTATCTTTGCTCCCTAAAACAGGAGCGGGCCAGCTTCCGTCGGCCTGCTGGCTGGAAAGCAGATATTGAACGGCCTTGTCGATGGCCTTTTCGACGCCCTGGTCGGAAAACGGAATCCTGGGATTCTTGAAGTCAAACGGCGTTTGTGCGATTGACGGGGAAACCGTTAAAATCAAAATCATGAAAAAGAGTATGAGCCGGCAGATTTTCATAAAATCTCCTGAGGAAAAACTCGAACGCACATGTCCTGTTTTTCGCACATTCCTGCCCGCCGCGTTACTTGCCGAAACAGGCCGCCCCGCCGTTTCGCAGAGTAACGCAGATGTTGCCGTCGCGGTCTATGCACAGGCTGTCGCGGGCAGGCTCAGACGGCAGCGGCCCTTCCCAAGTTGTAGAGCCGTCGGCCAGTTTATACAAGCCTATTTTCCACTGCTTGACCGCCGGGCCGGCTCGTCCCCTCTCGATGGGTGCCCATGTCATGACCACCGCGTTGCCGGCCAGGGCAATTGAGTTTATCTCCATCTGCAGCGGCCCCCAGTTTCGCATGGCGACGTCGAAATCCGGCGCTTTCGGCCTGTCTGTCGACGGCAACTGACCCAACTGCCAATCCTGAAATTTTGAAATATCCACAGCTCTGGAGGCCTTGTCGAAGAAATCCATGGCCTTATCGACATTCCAGCATCGCGGGTTTAAACCAAAACCAACGCCGCGCTTTGTCTCGGCGAAGACGATTGAATCATCATTCCATGCCGGCGAGACAAATTCGGACTCGAACCCAAGAGTGTCCGGCAAAACGGCATTGCCCGCCGGATCAAATTCAAGAAACGCCGATGCGCATCCGCGGCTTCCGTACTTTCTGTCGAGGTCTTTATACAAGTTGCCGCCGCCATAAATGACAAATCGGTCCTTCAGAATTCCGATATCAACCCCTCGCATACCGCCGGTCTTGAGCCGGGGCTCCTCCTTGCCAGTCTTGATATCAAATGCGGCTCCGCCCGATCCGCCGTTGAATGCCCGCACCCACAGTTTGTCCTTCCACAATGCCATGAATCCGGACGGTATGCAGGTGGTTTCGCTATTTTCCCACTTGACCTTGCCGGTTGCGGCATCCAGCGCAAAGACGAAAGCCCTGGGCTGGAGCACCATGCCGGCCGCGAAATATGCCACGCCGTTGTCCACCAGCACGCCGGAATTGACGGGCCAACTGTTCTGCAGCAGGCCGTAAATCATGATGTTCCGCTCGACGGGCGCAGCGCGGAATTTCCAGAGAAGCCGGCCCGTCGTCGCCTCCAGTGCGTATACATACCCATCCGCCGAACCGAAGAGCACCCTGCCTTCCCAGACGGTCGGGGAAGCCAGGACGGGACCGCCTGCAAAGAAAGTCCATCGCGGCTTGCCATCCTTCACGTCAAGGCATGTCATCCTGCCGTCAGTGCCGCCATAGAAGAACAGTCCGCCGGCAGCCACAGGCGACGTTGGCCAGTATTCCGTCTCGATGGATCCCAGCACGGCCGGCATTTTCTTCGGCGGATATGGCGTTTGGAGGTCATATGCCCAGAGCTGCCGGGGTTTGTCCGGAACTGCAACTGTCGTCGAACCGGTGCGTTTGTTCGTGCCGCGACCCGTTGGCCAGTCCTGCAGATTTGTCTTGAGCGGCGCAACAGTCTGATAATCGGGACCTGTTTCCAGGCGTTCAGCAGTCGCGACGCCAGCCTCCGGCGACGATGCTTTCATAGGCGCCTGCGCAATAAACCCGCGCACATATGTCGAACAGGTGCAGATATGCGGCAGGCAGTAATACATTCCCTGCGTTATATACGTGCCGATATAACACTGTGTCTTTAGCGGCTGAAATGGCATCCTCTTCTTATTGATCAGATCATACCAAATTCCGCCGGCCTGTGCGCAGACAAAATTGACCGAGGCCGTGGAAGTTCCACAGCCGCCCCCAAGAAAAACCTCATTATTCTTGGTCGTAATCACCTTGCCGGTCAGTGCATCAACCATGGCAACCCCCCGTGGCGGGTAGGGCGACAAGTTTATCTTCCCGTCAATACACAGATAGTTCATCCCCTCTTCCTTCCTGCTGCCGGGAATGCTCCAAAGGACATTGCCGTCTTTGGCGGAGACGGCGAGGAAGTTCTTTTTTTCCACAAGGCCCAGATACACAACATCTTTGACGCATATCATGGAGGGACGATGCGCCAATCCCACAGGGTTAATGCTGGCCTGTATGGGTTCATCAATCAGTTTCAATGTGTCAGGATTATTGTTTGACCAGAGCAGCTTTCCATCGCGCAGGTTGATGCATCCCAGCCGGGCGCCAGGGGCATAAAAGAAGACCTTGCCGTCGAGCATGCCGACCGTCCGACAGTCTATCGGAGACGGCTCGTCCAACTTCCATGCGGCCTTTTTCCCGGCCAAATCGTGTCCGGCCAACACGGTTCCAAAGCCGAGTTTTTTTTCCTGGACCAGTTTGGCCTGCGGTTGGATCAGGAATAGGAAGGACCGTTTATGGTCCTGCGGAGGGTCCTCGGGGCCGCCCAGCATGACCAGAATCCCATCGCTCAACCCCAGCCACTTGACAAATAAATTGGATGTTCCGAAATCGATCTTTCCGGTCTCTTTGCCGGTTGCCGCGTCCAGGCAAAAAACGGATGTTCCATCGGCCAGATACACAAAGTCGCCCGCGGCAATAATAGTCGAACTCAAGGCGCGGACATTTTTTGATATTTCCCGCTTCCACAATATTTGCCCGTTGTACGCGTTGCGGACTATCAGTTCTGCCGGACGAAGAGATGTATTATCGCCATTATAATCAACATCAGTGCTTGATTCCGATATCACAAAAACTCTGCCTCGTGCCGCCACCCGCCCGCCGACGGCTCTTGTCGCGTCGTTGAACGGCCGGCTGATCCAGCCCAGTTGAAACGGTGCGGTAAACACCTTGTCGGCGGAGACCGGATTGTTGTCCGGCCCGTGGAACCAATGCGTCCAGTCATCCGCGCCTTCGAGCGGCGGGCGGCTGAAAGTCGCCCATAATCCCTGCTCATTTTCTGAAACAGCGGAATTTTCTATGCCCGGAGCCTTCGCCCACCCTTCAAGTTTTGCCTTGTCGAGAACCCCGGCAGCGCCGGCGCCTTTGGCGCAACCCACAACCGCCCTGCCGATACAAGGCGAAAGCACGCGGAGAATCTCCTTGCGGACCGCATCCGTCAGGTCGGCGTTGGCTGCGTCAAAAATGACCAGCAGATCAACCGAGTTTTCCGCCATAGGAATGGCCGCCAGCGTGCCTTTTTGCACGTAAAGGGATCGCCCCAGAATGCCGGCGCCGTCTGCCGTCTTCCTTGCGGCTTCGACCTTGTCGGGCGATTCCATAGCATGGACCAGGAACCCCGACTTGGCAATCGCAATGGCGACTTTCCCGTCTCCGCACCGCGGCAGCGAGCAAATCCCGCTGGACGAGGAGGCCCTGGAGAGCAGGTAGGCCGAAAGGGGATCGTTCTGTCCGAACGCTGCACCGGATGTCAGTGTCAGTGCCGCAATTGCTGTCAATGCGCGAATCATGTTCATTTTTCCTATAGAAATGAAACCGAGACGTTCTTTTTCTGTGCCCTAATCTCCTTATCCTCGTCGTTTTCGTCTGCAACCACAATCTGATTGCCTTGAACCGCGAATGATCATTTGGCTCCATAAGCAGCCAGGCTGCCATTGCGTAAAGCGATCAGCACCTGTCCCTCGCGATCAATGCATATTCCATTAAAGATCGGCTCGCATGGCAAATCCAAAGACCAGAGTAAGGCGCCCGTGCCACGATTCAATCCGGCAAGAATCCATTTGCCGCCTGGTTCTCTAAAAGCCACCACCACGGCGTTGGCGGCCAAAGCCAGAGCGTTCACCTCATGCCCGGGACCCTCCCATATCCGCATCGGCGGCGGCGCCGGTGCGGCCATAGGGCCTCCCGGCACAGTCGCATTAGGCATATCCCACCGCGGCCATTTCTTGATCGGGCATTCCGGGGACGACACACGGTTGATGCCACCTGTGGCAATCAATTTATCCACTTCGGTCGTCAGCGTGGCGATATTCCAGCCATCCAATTGGAGATTATTCATCCGGAGCAACACCATCAATTCCGTATCCCAAACTGGCGGATGTGCGGATGCGGACATCAGGAATGCTCCTGTGGGTTTCAGCGTGCCATCCGGATTCAATCCAAAGAACGTAAAACCAATCCCGTCGGGATAGAAATTGCGCTCTTCATATCCATGGACCAGACGCCGCCCGCCAAGAAGCAAAAACCGGCCGCCAAATACCGCAATTTCGCTACCCCGTGGAGGGGGGTCAGTGCTTTCCATTGAGTACCAGGATGTCGGTTTATCAGCGATTGCGCATTCGCCACTCTTGAGATCAAAGGATACCGGCTTGTGTATGCCACTGGACAGGAATAACCGGCCATTGGCAAGCGTCATGTTCCCAATCGGTCCGGTGCCTCCGCCCGGAGTATTCGGCTGGCTGAAATCGTGAGTCACCCAGCGCTGTTGCCCCGTGGCCGCATCCAGGGCATAGACATGCACGTCGTTGAGTCCGTGGTAGCCCGCCGCCGCATACGCCGTTCCATCATGAACCAACACACCCGTCACCACCGGCCATGAACTGAACAGATGCCCGTACCACATCATATAACGATCGCGTGGCGCCGCATGAAACCGCCACAGCTCGTGCCCCGTCGTAGCATCCAGACAATAGATCCAGCCGTTGCCCGAGCCGGCATAGAGACGTCCCTCCGCCACACTCGGCGAGGCCAGCATCCTGGTTCCCGTCGGAAAACTCCAAAGCAGCCTGCCATTCGCCGCATCCAGGCAACGAATCACACCTCCCGCATCACCCAGCCAGACCTTGCCTGCAGCACAGACCGGCGATGTTACGCTGTATTCGGCATCGGATAATGTTCGTATTCGGGCTTTGTTATCACGGGCCGGCGACGGTTCGAAGGCCACTGGTTTGGCCGGCGACCAAGTCCAGCGTTTGGTTAACGCATTGGGAATTTTCACCGCGGTGGCGCCAGTGCGCGAGATATTGGCGCGGTACGTCGGCCAATCGGCTGACGATATTTCCAGGGGCGTGGTCGCTTTCCTGGTAACGCTTGTCAGAGGCTCGACGGTTTTTTTCCCGGATGCTGGATTCGATGAAACGGAGATCAGCGCCCGGTAACCGAAGTCATAATCGCACCGGCAGGTGCTGGGCGGCGTTACGATCAGTCCGTCGGTAACAAGCGTCCCCATGTCACAAGGCGACTTGACCTCGGAGTGCGCCCAAACAGTCCTGCCGGTGGCTTGATCGACGCATCGCCCAAATGCGCCAATAAAAAGCCCCGGCGCTGCAGTCGAAGGAGCACACTTCGTATTGGGTATGTTGACTTTCCCGGCCAGTTTGCCAGTGCTCAAATCAACCACTCCAGCATTGACCAGCCACTTGCCATCGAGATTTAAAATCCTTGCCGTGCGTCCAGATTTGTGGTCCTGTTCTGCGAAACACAAGATCGATCCATTTTCAGAAGAGAGAAAGGCGATTTTTTCCTGCCACGACAAACCGATGGCGATGCTGTGATCGGTTGCAATCAGCCCTTTTTGAGAGAAAAGGGCTTGATTGAATTCTTTCTCATTCTTCCGGCCCAAGACCGCCAATAATTCCGGGCTGGTATTTTCCCAACGCAGTTTGCCCGTCTTCGCATCCAGACAAAGCACACGAGAACCGGAAATATAAGCGTAAACCTGGCCTCCATGCACGGCCACCATCCGTTCATCGAACGATTTGGTTTCCTCCTGTTTCCAGAGCAACTTGCCGGAGGGAATTTCATGGACCGTCAGGTGCGTGCCGCGGGGATTGACGGGGTACATCTGGTTGTTCACGTCCTTCAAATCATCCGCATCGCCCGTCAGCATCGCGAGGACGCCCTCCACGATCGCAATCCATTTCACCTGCCCCCCCGGTTGCGGCCCCGCAATCCGGCCGCATTCCGCGCCGCTCTCCGCATCGAGCATCAACACACCGTCGCGATCCACCAGGTACAACCGTTCCGGTGTGGCCACCATGCAGGAACGGGCGGGGGTATAACCGGCCTTGTACTTTTCCTCCGTTAAAACCCGCTCCCAAAGGATGCAACCATTATAAACACTGCGCGCGGTCAACGTACGTGGTGTTGTTGCGATATAGCGATTCGCCGCCCAAATGGTAAATAACCGGCCGCCGGCGCCCACCACGGTCGTTCCCCACCATCCCTCATGCAGGGGCAGACCCCACCATTGCGACATAAAGGGCGGTTTAAGGGTTGTGTCTTGGGAAACCGTGTTGTTGCTGGCGTCGTGATAGCGATGCGACCAGGCCTGTGCACCCGCAAGCGGCGATTTGCCAATGCGCGCCCAGACACCGGAATCGTCCTCCCAGACCTCGGCCGGGACTGTCCCTGGCGCTTTCGCCCAGTTTTCTAATGCGGATTTGGAAAGCGAACCGCCTTTGCCGTCCGCCTTTGCCAGACCAACTATCGCTTTTCCGCGCCATGGAGAAAGAATACGCACAATCTCTTTCAGCGGCACATTGACGAGATCCCCTTCGGTCAAGTTGGTGATTAAGACCAAGTCCACCAAATGGTCGGCATAAGGCAGCGCGGCCAGTGAACCCTGTTCGACGTATAACGAGCGCGACAGAATCCCCTCGGCATCCGCCAGTTGAACCATTGCATCGACAACCTTGCGGTCAGGTGACATGGCATGCACCAGCATTTTGCTGTTCTGGGCCACAGCCAGTGCCAGTTCACCGTCCGAACACCGGGGCAAGGATGCGATGCCATGAGTCATTCCGGCTTTGGTCAACAGATGTTTGGCCAATTTGCCCGCCGGATCCTGCGCATGACACGTGCTGGCGAAGAGAGAGAACAATAAGAGCGTCCATGAGGCTGCCAACCGGTTTCTATGATCGATTGTATGGTTCATGGAGTCATTTCTCCTCGCACACTAGAACATAAACCGAGGCCGGCGGCAAGGTCAGGGTATAGGTTTTCACAAGCTTTGAAACGTCCTCAACCTGAATAGTAACGTTGGGCTTGTCAATGTTGTTAGCCCTGGGATCGGGGTGGGTGAGCTTGTGAATGGCAGCCTTTTCCCTGGGATCAAACGGCAGGTTGAGGGTAACCTGCCGCGGTTCGTCATAGGAACGATTTATGAGAATCACCGAATGTTTTTTGCCATCGTGAAAGGCGTAGCAGATGGTATTGGGGATATTGGAGCGTCCGGGAACCTTACTTTTTATTTTCCTCCCGTCCCATGTCATCCTGTCCACCTCAGAGTCGGCGACGGCGAGGGTTTTGACGGAATCGGCCTTTACCTTGACCAGGTCGCCCGAGCAGAGCGTGTTGCGCATCTTGAGGGCCAACCACGGGGGATAGGGAATAAAATTCGCCTCGTCGCTATGTGTGGCCCAATTGTAGCCGGTCTGGTATGTGTAGTAGTTTAATGAAGGACATCCCCGCTGCAGATAATCCATATAGGAGTCCAGTGTCAGTGTGCCCATTGCGAGGGATTTGCCCACCTGCTCGCTTTGAGCGTCGAACGGCTTTCCTGGCTGGGGATTCTGATAGCCGGGGCCGCCCTCGTAGATGCACATCCCGATCTCCCGCTTCTGGGCCGCCGCGGCAGACTGGATAGCGGTAATTGCTCCCTCAGCAAATGGCGCGTCAATCCAGCCGTTGTAGAGGAGCTGCCTGGTGTAGAACGCCTTGTCATCGGCGCCCAGCACGGTTACACCGTCAAATCCGCCGTAGTAACTGGTGAGGTCAATAAAGTCAGTTTCCGTGGCCAACGCAGCAAGTTTCGGGGTCCAGCCCATCACCTTCCAACCGCAGGCAACGCAACTGATCTTCGCCTTATTGTAGTAGGGACTTTGTTTGATGAGCTTGTGGGAACGATTGGCGACCGCGGCATAAATAGCCGGATCGTCCCACGCCAGCGGTTTGAAACCCTGATTCCAGGTTTCGTTGCCGATCTCAATGTAAATCTTCTTGAACTCATTTAGCCACGGTTCGGGATGGCCGTGCTTGGCGCGTAGCTTGCCGTAGCCGACGTCGGGCGGCGCTCCCAGATACTCCATGAAATGCGCGATTTCCTCGTCCGACCACATCACATAGATGATCAGCCACGGGTCGGCCCGGGTTTCAGGGGAATTGCCGATGGATGCACACAGTTCGAGCGCCCTCCTGATGCTCAAACCCGAGGTTGCGGAGGGTATGCACGGGACGCCGCCACGCACCAATTGGCTGCGCAACTCGGCAAAGCCATCCGATAGCCAGACGTCGAGGGAGCCGGTATCGAGCCCCGGCCAGACACGAATGCTGCCGGGATGAAAGGATTTGAGCTCTTCGGCATGCCGTTTGGTGACAGCAAAGGGCTCTTCGTCAGCCTTCCAGATCAGCAGATTGTCGATCCACAGCGTGCCCGCATTTTGGGTGGTAACTGAAAGCATGCTGGCATTGATGTTTTCCTTGGCCATGTCGGCGCTGAACTCCGCCTCGTATTTTTTCCACTCAGCCGTAACGTCATATGCGGCCGTGCACTGTTTGCCAATCACGACGTCCACCTTGCCGCCGGTAAGGCCTTCCTGCTTCATCCAAATTTGAAATTTGTATTTCGCTCCTTTATCCAAAGCCAGGTATTTTTCCTGGGTGCTGAGGTATGGTTGCTCAAACCCCTTGCCACCCCCCGGCAGCTTGATCTTGAGGCTCGTCGTGCTTCCTCCTTCGGGGGCGCAGGTGGAGGCATCCATGACGGCTTCCACCGAGGAATTCCTGCTGGGCAAAAATCCTGCAGGGGGTCCATAGCTTGCCTCTATCTTTCCTGTGGTGCGATCCTTGAATTTTGGGAAATCTCCATTATAGGTTTTCGTGAAAACGAGAATATCTCCGTCTTGCGTCGGCGAAGGACAGGGCGCAGCCAGTTCGATTTTTTCGTTGGTTCCCGGCTCCTGCACAGAGGATTTGACAATCGTTTTGTGAATCTGTTTGTAGCTGCCGCCTTCGTTGCGATAAATGCGCAGCTCGGCTCCGTCATAAATTCCGGACATCAGAAGCGAACCATAGTAGCTCAGGGTGGCATATCCCTTACCAGGGGCAAATGCCTCGGTTTCAATGAAATTCGTCCCAGGCGTGGATTTCTGCAGCGTATGGATGTGGCGGAAAACAACCGGTTCAAAAGTGGCCTGGTCGTTCCAAATGTTGAGTAAACGCATATTTGTCCATGGACGACAAAAACCGGGTTGAAAATTCGTTCCAAAGCGGGGGGGGTCTTTTATCTGAACCTCATCGGTAATCGTAAAAACGTCCGCAGGCGGATTCTGGGTGACGGAAATGCCCTTGATAATTTCACCGGGTTGCGCCGGCGCGGGTGCGATTGTTACGGGCGGCGCGACGACTTCGGCCGTTTTTGTCGTTACAGCCGGCGGTTTTGCAGCCCCCGATCCGGGGCCGGCAGCCACAGCCAAATAAGTGCTTGTAGCCGTCCCGCCGACCAGAAGAACCGCTGCCGCAAGAACCGCCGCTGTTTTCATCTTTGCCCAGAATAGCATGTTCAAAGCCCCTTTCGTGAGTGCCATGATTTTTGACGATATCGCCGCCGCATATGCGGCCTGACCGAGCATAATTGACATTGCCGCCTTGGTTGTGGCGGCCGCCAAAGCCGCCGAAACGCTTGCCGACGCCTGGCTTGCCATTGCAATCGTCAAGGCGGCGACAGAAACGGCCGTGCCGGTTTTTACAAGCCGGTCCCGCAGCATCTGCCTGCCTCGATTCAGGCGCATTGCGACCGCGCCCACGTTGCTGCCCAGCAGGCCGGCCACTTCTTCCTGGCTGCGCCCTTCAAGGTGGTGCAGAATGATAGGCAGACGATACTTGTCGGGCAGTCTGGAAAGGCCCGCATGGACCATATCCAGCGAAACATTTTCCTCTTTTTCTTGTGCATGATTTTGCCGCATATTGACTGCCTCCCGCTCGTGCCGTGCACGGATTTTGATTGTCTGTTTCGCCTGTATGGCCACATGCCACGCCACGCGATGCAGCCAGCCGGCCAGCGTGGGATGGGTCTGGAGCGACGAGGCCCTGTTAATCAACGCCAGAAACACCGCCTGGGTGGCGTCTTCGGCGTCAGGCGTGTTTCCAAGCGCCGATCTGCACACGCCCAGCACCAGCCCGCCGTGCCGATGCATTATCTCTCCGAAGGCATCCTGCTGCCGCCCGACGTAGGCTGCAAGGAGATCGCCATCGCTCATAGTCGCCAAATTCCTGGCCGCCGCATTCATCTTCTGCTCCTATATTGATATTTGCCGCCGCATCCGGAAAATAACGTCAATCTGAAAAATATTTGCCCCCTGCCAGGCATGCCTGGCGCCTCCAGGAGGTGATGTGAACATTTTACCGGAAAATTAGACAAAATCAGCCATGAGCCTGCTCTGAATGGATAACAGCAAGGATCCGTGCCGGTGGACGAAGAACAGCGTCTGAAATCGGGCCTGGCCGCGGGCGACGCCGCCTGCTACGGCGAGGTGTATGACCGCCATGGCGCGGCGTTATTCCGGACCGCCATGCGCATTCTTGGCAACCAGGCCGACGCGGAAGACGCCGTGCAGGAGACTTTCTCCGCCCTGGTCCGGGGACGGGGCAGGATTGGCGGCGTGGCCGATCTTAAAGCGTACATTTTTGCTTCGTTGAGGCGGGCGGCCTTCCGGATATCGCGGAATCGCCGGCGGCGTCCCGCGGCGGCGCTGGACGAATCCGTTCTGGCGGCCCCGCAGGACGACGTGGACGCCGAGGCCGAACGGCTGTGGGCGCTGGCGGCGGCGCTGCCCGGCGAGCAGAGAGAAGTGCTGGCCATGAAGATTCAGGCCGAACTGACTTTTGAGCAGATCGGCGGGATGTTGGGCGTCAGTCCGAACACGGCCGCTAGCCGGTATCGTTACGCGTTGCAGAAATTGCAGCAGATGGCGGAGAGACAACAATGATGAATGAAGAAAATAATCTGCCTCCCGATCTGGAGAAACTTGAGCGGATCATGCGCATCGGCAGGCGCCAGCCGCCGGCCAGTCTGCGAAATCGCGTGATGGTCGACGTAACAGGGAAACTCGGCAAACCTGAGCGGCGGTATTTCCTGGCGTATGTCTCGGCGGCGGCCGCAGCGGCGATCGTGGCTGTCGTCATCCTGTGGAGCGCCTTCGGAAAAAAATCTCACCCGACCCAGCCCCCGCCGATTGCAGAAAATATTCCCCCGCCCCCGCCCTCGACTGTGCAAATTTCTTCGCCGCTAATGCCCCAGACGGAAATAGCCCTCCGGACGGTCAACCGGACCCTGCCCGGCGGCACAAAAGTGGTTTTCCAAAAAGGCGCTCAATGGCGCAGTTTTGATCTCGCCGATTCGCCGGATATATGGACAGGAGCGTCCAGGTCCGCCCGCGGCGTGGAGCTTCTGAGCGGGCAGGCGGGGTTCGACGTGGTGGAAGGCGCCGACCCGTTCGTCGTCAAGACGCCGGCCTGCAATGTGCAGGTTATGGGCACCCAATTTGAGATCAACGTCGCACAAATGGAAGAGAAAGGAAATGCAAAAATGGACGGCGACAAAATGCGAAGTCTGGTAACGGTGGCCGTGCTGGCCGGAACGGTGGCCGTCTTCAATTCATATGGCGGGCTGGCCCTGGTCGCCGGCGAACAGGCGGTGGTACAGGAGGGGCAGGCCCCGGTAGCCAAAGGCAACGTAAATGTTCCGGCGCCCGCGCCCAACAACGGCCCCTCTGTGGCAACCACGACTATGCCGGCCTCCGCGCCGGCATATGGACTGGAACTCAAGGACAAGGTCAATCTGGGCGTAAAATTGGAAATCGATGGCAACGCCTGTTTCACTCCCAACGGAAAAAATATTCTTACCGCGTCATTTCAGGTTCTCGGCGATAAAGTCGAGCGACACTTCGTCTACACGCTTATAAGCCCCGACGGCAAGGAAAAGCAGATTATATATAAGGCGCCGGTGGATGTTGAAGGCATCGGCGACCTTATCTTTCCATGCGGCCACGTTTTCTTGCCATTTTCGGACCGGCGAGGGAATATTTCCCCCGACGGCCGGATGTTTATCGTTCCCCTTATCGACAAGGACAGGGAAGAAACATTGGGTTTTTTCCCATTCATGCTTGGCGTAATGGACGGGACAAACGTCAAACTGCCGGATATCGACGCCGCCGATAGCCATTGGGTCCCGAATCTGTTAGGTTTTACGGGGATGAGGGAAGTAGCCGGGAAGAGGGTAAGTGGCGGCAATGCAAGGTTCAGCGGCGTTTTCGACAATGACGGCATGTTCTATTACACCCTGTCAGGGCGCAACCCTCCCAGCATCAACATATACCGGTTTGACCCCCAAAAGGGCGCGGCGCAAAAAATATCGCAAATCAATAATCTTGTTCAGTGGGGACCCATTGTGATATCGCCCGACCGCACGAAAATAGCGGGCATCGCCCTTTCCGGAAAAAGCGAGAAAATATGGGTCTGCGACGTCAAGTCGGGGCAGACAAAAACTTCAGAATCCCTGAAGGGTCCGCAAGGGCCCGATCTCATCCTGGAAATGCGACTGGCATGGTCGCTCGACGGCACTGCGGTATATTTCAGGGATAGATTCGGCAACCTGATTTCTTACAGGCCGCAGCAGGCTGGCGGTCAGGCCAGTGTGCTTGTCGCCGCCGCGGGAAAAAAGGACCTTATGGTAACGACCTTCACCGAAATAGCCCCGGGATATCTTTTCGTCAACTCGGGATACAAGGGATCTTCCAATACCGTTTCAATCGTCAACACGTCAACCGGAGATCAGACGACGCTGACAGGTCCGAAAAATCTCACGCTTATGGACAAATTCGGCGACTTGGGACTTTTCGTGGACTCCGAAAAGGGCCTCTGGACGGCGAAGATCGTTTTTACTCCGCCCGCAACCCAGCCGGCCTCGCGGCCGACACCAGCCGGCCCGTAATGCCGGCATATCCTTTTACATGAGGAGAATATTTCATGAGAACGATATCAATCCTGTTGTCGATTCTGATAACCGGCGTCGCCTGGGGACAGGAACTGGAATTCAGGGACATGGCCGGTTTGGGCGTAGAGGCTAACACCGGCGCCTGTTTCACGCCCGACGGCAAAAAAATCCTGCTGGCCGAGCGCGGCGGCGCCGGCATTGCTTACACACTCATCGGCATCGACGGCAAAGATAAAAAGCAGGTCTACGAATTCAAGCTGGGGGAGCAATTCGTTAATTACTTCGCACGGCATATTTCCAACGTATTTCCCAACCGCCATGGAAGTATCTCATCCGATGGCGGCATGTTTATCGCCATGCCGGACCTGGACAAAGATCCATCCAAACATATTGTTGCAATCAGCGGCATGGACGGAAAAGTCTCGCTGGTGAGCAGCCAGCCCGATGATCCCAAAGCGGCATATTTCATCAACGGCGTTTTCGGCAAGGATAATGAAGTTTATTTTTTTCTCATGGATCGCGAGACGGTGCATGAATCGAATCCTGCTTTCTTCGCCGCGATTAAGGTAACTTCCGGTGTTTCCGGCAGCATAATGAGTTATGACCTGAAAACCAGGCAGCGCAAGATTCTCGCCAAAGTCGATGGCATCACTGTTCCGCCCATTTTCATTTCGCCGGATCGGTCAAGACTGGCCGGCATAGCTTCCATGTTTACGTTTGACAACCCCGACAAGGGACAATGCTTGAAATTTTGGGTATATGACATCCCTTCGGGACAAATTTCATATTCCTCGCCGATAACCGGGCAAGAGGCGACCTTCGGGCCAGTCATCTGGTCGAAGGACAATTCCATTTTGTTTGTTGTAACCAGCAACGGGTTTTATTCTTTCCAGCCTTTTGCGGCGCCGCAAAAAGCCGGCGAGGAAGAGGCGAAAAAGCTCAAAAACTTGGCGGCACAGCTCGGCGACGAGGATTCCGGGCGCCGGGAATCCGCCATGGCCGAATTTCGCGCCGCCGGAGCAAAGGCGCTCGATGTCCTCAATGAGACCGCAAAGTCAACGGACGCCGAAATCGCCGCTCGTGCAAAAAAACTTGTTGCCGAACTGAACGCCGGTACGGTAACCGCCATCCTGGAGCAGAAGAAACGGCAGTATTACATTATCAAAAATGTTACCGAAGTGGCGCCGGGATATCTTCATGTTTATGCGAAAGAAAGCAAAGGCGATGCCGGCACGATATTGCTTGTGGATGTCGCGACGCGCAAAATCAAAACCCTCAAGATGGATGACAAAATCCTGATTGACAAGACGGGCGATCTGGGACTTTTCAGGGATGTCAGGGACAACAGCCTCTGGACGGCGAAGATAGAGTTCACGCCGCCAGCCTCCCAGTCAGCCTCTGGCCCATCAGTGCGTTGAAAATGCGCCGGGGGGTGTGGCGCTGCAGTGCCTATCGGTTGTAGTGCTTATCGCTTGTACGTGCCGGTCAGTTTGGCTTGGGCCAGGATGTGGCCTTTGATGGCGTCCAGGAGTTGGGCCTTGGTCAGGCCGCCCTTGAGATCGAGTTGGGCGTCCAGTGCGTAGATGGTGAAGACGTACCTGTGGGCCGGGCTTGTCGGCGGCGGCATCGGCCCGCCGTAGCCTGTCTCGCCGAAGTCATTCTTGCCCTGCAACGCCCCGGCCGGGTCGGAAAGTTTTTCCGCATTGCTGACGCCTTCCTGCAGGCCGGCGGCGGGGGCGGGCATCTTGTATATGACCCAGTGAACCCACGGGCCTTCCTTGCGGGGCTTGTCTGGGAATGGCGCATCGGGATCATCCATGATGAGGGCAAATTCCTTTACGCCGGCCGGCGGATTGGTCCAGATGAGCATTGGTGAGATGCTTTTGCCGCCTTCGGCGTAGGCATGCTTCTTCGGAATGGGCTGGTCTTCCTTGAAGGCCGGGCTGGTGATCGTCATAACATTTCCTCCAGGCTGGCTTTGTGTCGCTGGCGCCGGTGCGGCCGGACCGGCCCCGGCGGGGTCTTTTGCCGCCCATGCCAGGCCCAAAGCGACCAGTCCTGCCGTGCAGGCCAATGCAACCAGAACAAAATTTCTCTTGGGAAAATGTCTCATATTTCCGGCCGTCCGCCGTCCCAACTTTTGGCCTCGATTATCGTTACTGCCATGTTCACAGGTTATTAACAACATGTCAAGGGCAAACTGAGGCCTGCATTTTGCATGGTTTTTACAAACAGTCGGCCTGAAACCGGCCTGGAAAAACGAAGCCCCGGCCGGATCGGGCGTTACGGCCTGACGGCGGCACGGGTCGCCGGTTGTTGGTTTTTTTAAAGATAGTTCTGAAATAGCTGACGCAAAACGCTAATAATCCGTCCGGAAGTTCCGTAAATAAATTGTAAAGACAATTCAAGAAAACCTCAGACGTTTGCCGATGACAATCCTTGTTTGGCCCGCGAACGGTTTCGACGGGGATTGAAAGGGAATTCAGACAGGCCTGGACAGAATTGCCACGTTGGCATACGTCAGGGAGGACGCACAATGAACTTCAGAACCAGCGACAACACGCAGGGAAGTTTCGAGAGACCCAGCCGGGAAGCCATCGAACTGGACCGCAGGCAGCAGAACCAGCAGATTAAAGAACTCCGCGGCCTTATCGGACGCATCAGGCCCGAATACTCGCCCGACCGCCAATCCCTCAACAGGCTCCTCTTCGGCGCGGCTTGAGGACGACCGAGTCAGGCCCGGACCACGGGGATTGCCCCGGGCCAAACAGTCCGTCATCAGGCAAGTCCCGCAGCCAACGCCTCCAGCCAAAATTCTAATCGGCAATCATGAATCTGAAAAATAATCTGCTATTGCCTGTATTCGCGTTTAACTTCGACAGGTTCCGTATAAAAATCATGGGGCGGGACATAAGGACCGCGGCGTATTATTGCAGGTACAATTTTGGCTGTTAAATAGAAGCTCATCTGTATTGGCGTTTTTTCCGTCCAACTCAGGATTATTTTACCAGTGGACCGGCCGTTTTCATCAAACACAAGAGTCGGCGTAGACACGAACTGGGCAATAACGGCATCCGCGTTTTTGTCCGTGCCAAATCCGTCCTGCGCCGAGAGTGCAGTAAATGAGAGTTTGAAGGCAGGTTTGAGGCAACTGAGATCATCTGCAAAAAAAATATGAGGCCCTTCTTTCAACTTTTCCCATTCTTTGATGATGTCCAGGTAATCCGGAAATGCTATCTCGTAGTTCACCAACAGCCCGTTGTTATCCACGTGTTCCACGGTCAAAGTGATGCGATTCCGGGCGGCTTCCCTGAAGTTACGAAATATCTTTTCCAGCGCCTTCGGCGGACCGGTTCGGCGAGAAAGAGGGGGATCGGTCAGTTCGTCGATGCTTGAAGGCAGAAATCTCTGATATCGGGGCAGAACGATGCGGGGTTCATAGTCGATCAATTGTCCGAGTAAATAGCCAGATATCTCGCCGACGTTAACGCCAGACTTTTCACCCGCGTCGATTGCCAGCATGGCTCTGGCTAGGGCGTCGATTGCAGGCTCTCTCTTGCCTTGCTGCTTATAAACGCCAAATAGCGTGTAATAACAATAGTATTGCGGGGTGCCGGCGGTTCCAAAAACACTGGGGGCGTTGAGCTTGCCGTGCTCTTCCAGAATTCGCCGCAACACGGCAATTTCCTTATCCAGGTCCGGTATTTGAGAATACATCAACACAAGCCGCGTCTTCGCATTGGCTGCAACAGGCGGATCCTGCGAATCCTTCATTGCCCGTTCATAGGCGTCGAAGACTTGGGGCAGCAGGGCTTCCGCACGCCTGCGATTTTCCTCGGCGTTGCAACAATCCTTAAATGACACGGCAGTATATCGGGACCGGGCAAGATAAATGTTCCACACCTGCTCCCTGGCTAGGCCAAGCTCAAAGTATTCGGCCGGAGTTGGACTGGTTTTTGTTTGGATTTTCGCCTCTACTTCATGCAGATGATCCAGGTAGTCTTCCAGTATCGGGTTGGGCGGCCGTGCCGCCGGTCCGCATCCGTTTGTCTCTGCCAAGGCAAAAACAAAGAGCAAACAGCCGACTAGTCTGGCATACAATGTCGTTCGTCTCATGGTTTATTCCTCTCTTAGGATTATAGTGGTATATCCTATTTTTCGCCGAAAAGCACGGAACGGGTGCCATGTTCTTTTGTGGCACGGACGTCTCGTCCGTGTGTTCCATGGGCGTCTCGCCCATGGAATTCGATAAAAAAGCACATGCTCGCAAACAGATGCGAGCAGTGGCACCCGTTTTTACATCTTGGCGCTAAAACAAGCCACTCCGACAATCACCCATTTTCTTACCTAATACCACGTCCATGCAACTATTTTTTAACGGGTTATCAAAGGTTTCTGCGCGGGACTTTGGGGCGTTCAGCGTGTTAAAATAAAGGGCGTATGCAGGAACCGGAGATAGAACGGATTGTTGGTCAGGTCGCCCGGCGGATGCTGCTGACGCGAGCGGCCGAGACGGGGGCGGTCTGCGCGACGGCCGGGGCGATTGCCGGTGCGGCCCTCGTTGCGGCATTGTCGATCGGGCGGGTGCTGCCCGGCTGGGCGGCGGCGATCTGCCTGGCGCCGATCGTCTGCGGGATGGTCGTCTTTTCAGCCGCGTGCAGGCGGGCGATGCGGCTTTCGAGGAAACAGGCGGCGGCAGTTTTTATCGTCCTGGCCGGGCTGGGGCTGGTCTGTGCGGCGGCGGTCTGGAGCGGGGTGTTCGCGGCGATACCCCGCTGGGCCGGGTTTGCCCTGTGCCTTGCCGTCGGCGCACTTGCCGGCGCCGTTGTGGAACTCGTCGGCGGGACAAAACCGCTGGCCTCGGCCATCGAGGTCGATCTGCGGGCCGGACTGAAGGAAAAATTCGCGACGGCGGCGGAGCTGGCGCTGGCCGGCGGCCAGCCTGACGCCATCCAGGCGTGCGTTTTCGACCAGGCAGCCGACGCCGCACAAAAGGCCGGGCTTGAGCAGATGGGCCTGTGGCACAGGACGCGGGCGACGATTGCCGCCATTGTCCTGTCGTGCTGCCTTGCGGCCGCCCTGGGCCTGATGCCGGTGATTGGGCTGGTTGACGCCGGCGATCAGTCCGGCAGGACTGCAAGGGCATTGCTCAATCTGCCCGACGGCGACGTCAACAAGGCGATCAATGCCCTTACCGACCGGGCCAGACAGACCGACGGCCAGGCCTCGCAGGCGTTTCAGGCCGCGGCGAAGGTTCTCAACGCCCGCGACGAGCGGCAACTGGCGGATATGATCGCCAAACTGGAAAAAATGGGCTACAAACTCGCCGCGGTGATGCCGCCGGACATTCGGCAGCAATTGGCCAATCAGACGGGCGGGGGCGGCGGTTCCGGGCAGACAGTCAAACCGACAGCTACGATCCCGGCAACCGGCCAAACCATAAAACCGCCGCCGCTTGCCGCCGCTGATTCGTTCGTGCCAGTGCCAGCCGATTCGATCAGGACGGACACGGCCGATCCGGCTGCGCAGACAGGCTCCCCGCGGCGAGTGCCGCCCTTCGTGAACTTCCCCGACGCATGGTCGGACGCGCGCAGGCGGGCGGCGAACCTCCTGTCGGCCGGAAAAATTCCGCCAGAATATCGCCAACTTGTGCGAGACTTTTTCGACGCCGCCGAGTAATAATCCTTCCTGATGAAGGTTCGCAGGATCATATCGATAGCCGCGCTGACCCTTGCCGGTCTTATCGCCCTTGCGGTTCTGGCGGTCTGGCTGCTGGCCGGGGCAAGCCCGTCGGCCTACAGGCCCGTCCAGCTTTCGCTCGATCAGAGGCGCGGCGCGGCCAGGGAATTTTTTTACACGAGGATACTCGGCGAGTTCAACGACAAGGTCCAGTTGAACGACCCGTTCGCGTGGACCATCAGCCAGGACGAGATCAACGCCTGGCTGGCGTCGATGCCGGAGATCGCGCAGATCATTCCCGGCGGCGACCCCGGGCGGGTTTACGACGCGATGGAAGCCGCCGGCATCGGCGAGCCGGCCGCGGCGATCGCGCCCGGCAGGCTGACCCTGATGGCAAGGCAGAAAGATTACAACAAGATCGTGTCGCTCGACCTGAGCCTTTCGACCGGACCGGACGGCCGGCTGAACGTGAAACTGCTCGGCACGCGCGTCGGCGTGGTGGACGTGCCCGATTCGGTCTTTCACAGCCGGCTGGAGAATATCAAGTCGCAGATGAAGGGGATCGCGCGGACCGACGCCCAGACCGGCCGGGACGCCGAACCGCAGCAAGGACTCTCCGGCGGCCACATCGGGAGGACCCTGGCGGCTTTGATCGCCGCAATCGACGAGGAACCTATCGACACGGAAATCCGCTGGCCGCTGGGACAGCAGAAATATTTTCGGGTGCAATCCATCGAATTCGGCGAAGGAAAAATAACCTTCCGCGTCCAGCCGACCCGCCGGCCAGGCCAGACCAGGTAAATGCCGGCTTTATGGTTTTTTTTATGAGGGCATTGATCTCATGCAAAATTTTCCCGCTCCAATTCCATTGCATCTTCTATCTTCCTGCATGTTCAAAAGTTATGTCCTTAAGAGATATGTAACTCATCAGCCGTCTGCAACGGATTGTACGGGAAGCTGTGGCAGTCGGCCAGTGGAGAGATAGGCGCGTAGTGCGAAGGCGATGGTCTTCACGGGGTCATGGCCGCGGAGCTTGAGCGTGCGATAAACGCTCATCAGTGCGGCTTGCGTCGTCGCCCCTTTGTCGGAGCGGTTGGATTGGCTGTTCTTCCGGATGATGACGGCCGGGCGGATCATCC
>JACRIL010000064.1 GCA_016235825.1 Planctomycetota bacterium | reverse complement strand
GCAAAGCGACATTTTGCCCGCCATAAACAGGCAGCAGGGCCGATAAGGACAGATTTTTAACGCAAAAATATGAAACTTGCGGAAAACAACAACGGCCTCGCGACGAATCAAGGTTGTGGACGACTAAATCGACAAGCCCTCTCGCAGGGGGCTTTAGGAATGGTTCGCCGATAGATGTTTCGCCCCGAAGGGGCAAAATACGATAGCCCAGGGCAACGCCCTGGAAAATAGTGATGACTAAAATCGCAAGCCCTGAAGGGGCGAAATAAGGTAGTCGTTCAGCAGTTACACCTCCAAGCTTCGCTGCTTTGCAGCTTCGCTTGAAGGTGCCACCGAATCGCCCCATGCCAGAATGAATGGGCACACCCGAGAACGGGTGTGCCACATGCCCTTGGCACATATTCAGCGGTCGTCATAGACAAACTGTTTTTTACCCAGTCTGCGGCGGATGTCTGTCTGTATCTCGATGAGTTTGGCCCTGATGTGCGACGTGAATTCCTCGGCCGGCATCTGCCGCGCGGATTCCTGCGGAATCGCCCGGCCGTACTGTACGACGATATGGCCGGGAATCGGCAGCGGGCTGGACTTGGGCCAGGCCTCGAACGCGCCCTCAATAACAACCGGCACGGTCCATTTTGCCGCCCGCTGGGCCAGCAGCGTAACGCCGGGCAGCAGCAGGCCTATCCTGCCGTCGGCTGTCCGCGTGCCCTCGGCGAAAATGACAAGCTGCTTTCCGTCCCGCAGCCGCCGCATCGCCTCTTTCATGGCGCCGGTGTCTGCGCTGTCCCGCTTGACCGGGAAGGCGTCGAGCGATTCCATAAGCGGCTTGAGCAGACGGCTGTGGAACAGCGTGTCCCTGGCCATGAAATTCATCGGCCGCCGGAGCGACAGGGCCATCAGGATCGGATCAAGAAAGCTCTGATGGTTGCAGATGTAAAGCGCCCCGCCTTCCGTCGGCTCGAAACGCCGGTTGAAACATCGCAATTGCCATAGCGCCGTAAAGGCCACCTGCACCACCCGTCGGGCGAACCTGTACCAAAGGCTCGGTCCCGGCACGCCGGCCGGCAGACGGAATCCCGCAAGGGCCGGATTCAAAAAGCTGCTCAATCGCGTCATCGGCCCGCCCGCACTATCGACAACAGCCTGGCGACCACCTGTTCAATCGTCATGCCGCTGGTATCGACGACAATCGCCCCGGCCGGCCTGACCAGCGGGCCGGTCGCACGCGACTGGTCGCGCCGGTCGCGCTGCATGATGTCTTCCAGGACCTTCGCATATTCCACTTTTTCGCCCCGCGCGGCGGCCTCGTCAAATCGCCTCTGCGCCCGCACATCGGGCGAGGCGTCCAGGTAAATCTTGAAGTCGGCGTCGGGGAAGACCACAGATCCCTGGTCGCGTCCTTCGGATACAAAGTTGCCCATCTGCCTGCCCAGCCGCCGCTGTAATTCGACCAGCACCTGCCGGCAGCCGTCGGCCCGGGCGATGTAATATGAGTTCCGCGAGACATCCTCGGTCCGGATCGCCTCGCTGACATCCTGCCCGTCGAGCAGGACCTTCAGCGACCGGCCCTGCCGGCGAAAACTGATGTCCGCCTGGCGGGCGATCTGGACCAGAGCCTTGGAGTCTTCCATGTCCGCCCCGAGCTTCATGGCCCGCAGCGTAACGGCACGGTACGTCGCGCCGGTGTCGAGGAAGTCTATGCCCAGTTCGGCGGCGAGTTTTCTGGCCGCTGTGCTCTTGCCAGAGCCGGCCGGACCATCTATTGTTATAATCATCGCAGGCAGTCTAACGGAAAGATTCCCGAAGGTGTAGGCCATTTTAGGAAACGCCGACATGTTCAATCGCAAACTTATCGCACTTCTTTTGGCGTCCGTTTCAGCGGCCTTCGCATCCTCAGCCGTCGCCCAGGAACAGCCCGCCAGCCAGCCGGCAACAGATGCGTCTGTCGGCCGCGCGGAAACTCTGGCGATCTCCGGCTTCGACGACGCCCTGCCCGAAGGCCTGTCCGCCAAACTGGCCGAGACCATGCTTTGCGCGGATTCCGGCGTGCCGGCCGTCGGGACCGGCTGCCTGAAGATCAAGCCGACGCCAAAGGCCGGCAAGACCGTGTCCGCAACGTTTCCGCTGCCGACAGGCGCCTCGCCGGACGCTTACGCGGCCCTGTCGTGTTTTATCCGCGTGTCGGCCAAGGCCGGCCAGGTCTCCCTGCGATGGCTCGCGGAAGATGCCGACGGCAAGACGCTTTTCCAGCGGAAATTCTCCGCCGAGAAAAAAGACCGCTGGACCCGATTATTCTGGCCGCTGACCGCCTGGCGATGGGGCAGCGACCGGGCCGGCGACTGGACGCAGGTCAAGTCGATAACCCTGGTCGTTGAGTCCGAGGCGCAGGACATTCAGCTCGACGAACTGGCCTTCACCGGCAGCCCCGCCTCCGGCGCGCAGGCCGACTGGCTGCTGAAGGTCGCCTTCGGCAAGAAAAAGCACCTCACCGCCGGAGAGCAGCCGCTGCTGGTGGCCAGCAGTTCGTCCCACAAGCAGCCGGACATGGACAAGATCGCGGCGAATTTCAAACTCGTCGAGACCTGGATGGGCCGCGTCCTGGGCGATGCGGTCAGGCCGGTCGGCGGCGACTGCCCGGCCGCGCTGCTCATCTTCGCGGACGCAAAGGACTGGCAGGGATTTTTCACGCGGCTTGCCGCCGATTGGGAGACCTCCGCGGTCAGCCCGACCGGCACCGGCTTTACCATCCAGACTTACGCCACCTCGACCTACAGCGACAAGTTCGGCTGGGACAGGCCGGTCTATCTGCACGAGATGTGCCACGCCCTGGCCGCCCGGCAGTTGCGGCTGCTCAACGGAGTCGCCGGCCACTGGTGGCTCCAGGAAGGCCTTGCAAATTATCTGCAATTGTGCCTGTATCCCTCGTCGCTCAACAGGGACGAATTCGCCGCCAATTTCACCAAGCCCGTCGATCAGACCGGCAAAGGCTTTTTCAAGCCGCTGAAAATGCTCGTAACCAAAGACGCAGGCACGCAGGAATATGCCCAGCTTGCCAGTCTCATCGGCTATATGCTGGAGAACAAGCCGCAACTACTCATCGATCTCGTCAAGGCTACCGCCGACGGCAAAAAGATCGCCGAGGCCTTCGATAAAAACAACGTGAGCCTCGACGACGTCGAAAAGGCCTGGTTCGACTGGGGAGCAAAGACGTTCGCGCCGGATGCAACCCCGCCCAACGGCCCGGGCAGCTTTTTCCCCGTCCCCGAAGAGTGGAAAGACATCGCCACCAGCCGACCCGCATCCCTGCCGGCGGAGAAATAATTTACTTCAACTCCACGACAACGCGGAAGCCGACATTCTGGTATCGATCGTCAGTAGAGTATCTGATGCGGCAGGCGGACCTGCTGGAACCCGCTGAGTTGGCCCAACTGCCGCTACGCAGAACATGGTATGTTTTATCTGATCCCTCAGGGTCTTCATTCTTTGCATTTTCGTAGGAGTCCGTCCACAAGTCTAAGCACCATTCCCACACGTTACCGTGTATGTCGTACAGTCCCCAGGCGTTCGCCTGCTTCTGGCCGACAGGATGCGTTTTGTTACCACTGTTTTTTCCGTACCATGCGTAATCATCCAGTTTGTCGTCTTCATCCCCAAAACCAAATCGAGTTTTGCTACCCGCCCGGCAGGCATACTCCCACTGCGCCTCAGTCGGCAACTTTACTGACATGCCTGTCTTTTGAAAAAGTTTGTTGCAAAATTCTACGGTTTCATCCCAAGACACATTATCCGCCGGATTACTGGGACCCTTGAAATCACTGGTATTTTTCCCAATTAACTGCTGATACTGTTCCTGGGTAACCTCGTTGACACCCATGTAAAATGGTTTGGAGATCGCAACCTCATGCTGGGGGCCTTCGTCATTGTTACGTTCCTTTTCAGACTCCAAGCTGCCCATCATGAACTTGCCGGCAGGGATCAACACCAACTTCATCGTTATCTTGTTGCCAAGGTCCAGTGTGAGTTCCTTGGCAGGTTGAGTTGAAGGCTGGGTTGAAGGTTGTGTTGCAGGCTGGGTCGATGGCGAGGCAGTGGCGAGCATCCACCATGCGCCCCCGAATGCGAACATCGCCATGCCATGAATCTTCACTGTAACTCCGGTTTAATGTAAATTTATTTCAGTTCCACGACGACACGGAAGCCGAAATAGCTGCTCCGGGAGCTGGGCAAGCTCCAGCCGCGGCGGGTGGCGGACCGGCAGAAGTACACAGTGCCGCTCCAACCGCCGCCGCGCAGAATACGGCGCGTACCCGAATCTGGCCCCTGGGGGTCTTCGTTCTTCACATTCTCGTAGGAGTCCGCATACCAGTCCGAGCACCACTCCCACACGTTGCCGTGCATGTCGTACAGGCCCCAATCATTGGCCTTCTTCTGGCCGACAGGATGCGTTTTGTTACCGCTGTTCTTGTCGTACCATGCGTAATCATCCAGTTTGTTCTCGTCATCGCCGTAACAGAAGCGGGTCTTGCTGCCCGCGCGGCAGGCATATTCCCACCTCGCCTCGGTGGGCAGCATTACGGTCTTGCCCGCCTTTTGCGAAAGTTCCTTGCAGAATTCCACGGCATCGGCCCAGGGTACGCTATCCACCGGATTGGCGGGGGCCTTAAACTGGCTGGGGTTCTTCCCCATTACCTGCTCGTACTGTTCCTGGGTAACCTCGTAAATGCCCAAGTAGAACGGATTGGAGATCGCAACCTCGCGCTGGGGGCCTTCGTCTTTAATTCGTCCCTTTTCATCCTCCAAGCTGCCCATCTTGAACTTGCCGGCAGGGATCAACACCAGCTTCATCGTCACCTTGTTGCCAAGGTCCAGGATAAGTTCCTTGGCAGGCTGGGTTGAAGGCTGCGTTGCAGCAGGCGGGGTTGATGGCGATGCAGCGTCAAGCGCCAACCATGCGCCCCCGAATAAGATCGTCGCTATCCCAATAGTCTTGATCAAAGTCCCGCTCTCCTTTTAACCGACATATCACAGGCTATCAGACTTCCCCTGCGGTTGCAACATCAGTTGTAACTTTCCCATTTGTAACTTCCCTGGGGCACTTCCCGCTCTATACCACTCTATACCGCTTTTTCTATTGACGCCGGCGGACAAGATTGGAGAATACCGGTCTCCCCATCGCGTCATAATCCCCATGACACTCAGACACGTCGCGATGAGGCCTTTTTAGGACGCCGAAACCGGATGAACGCTTCAAAAAATATTTTTGCGCAGTGGGACAACCCTTCGAGCGAGTATCGCAGCGCGCCTTTCTGGTCGTGGAACGCCAAACTGTCGCCCGATCGGTTGTGCAGCCAGGTCGAGTCGATGCACAAGGCGGGCATGGGCGGCTTTTTCATGCACAGCCGCTACGGCCTCAAGACGCCGTATCTCGGGCCCGACTGGTTCGAGTGCGTGCAGGCGTGCATATACAAGGCGCGCCAGCTCGACATGAAGGCGTATCTTTACGACGAAGACCGCTGGCCCAGCGGGGCCGCGGGCGGACTTGTTACCAGGCCGCATCCGGAGTTCCGCTGCCAGAGCCTGGTTATGTTCACGAAGCCCGGCAAGATGGGCGCAATCGAGCACCTTTCGATGTTCGCACTGGATCTGGACGGAGAGGGGAAGCTCAAATCCTACAAACATATCGAGCAGCCGCCGGACGACCCTAACGCCGCCGTCGCCGATTTAGGGATCGAGGTCAGCGAGCCTTCCGGCTGGTACAACGACGGGACATACCTCGACACCATGAACCGCGACGCCGTCGCCGAGTTCATCCGGGTTACCCACCAGGCGTATTTCGACAGGTACGGCGACGACTTCGGCACGATCATCCCAGCCATCTTCACCGACGAACCCAACTACGGCCCAGCCAGGCTGGACCTTCAGGGCAAAAGCGTCGTCCAGTGGACCTCGTCCCTGCCGGTGGAGTTCCGGAAGCGGCGGGGCTACGACATGCGGGAACATCTGCCGGAACTGTTCTATCACAAGGCCGGCTGCGATTTCTCCAGATTCCGCCACGACTATTACCGGACCATAACCGAATTGTTCGTCGAGAATTTTTCGGCCCAGATCGGCAAATGGTGCGGGCGGCACAAGATCGCCCTGACCGGGCATATGCTCGAAGAGCCGACCCTTGCCAGCCAGATCAGGGTAATCGGCGCGGCCATGCCGCATTACGCGCATATGCAGTGGCCGGGCATTGACATTCTCTCCGACCAGGCCCGCGAGCTTTCGACGGCCAAGCAGACGTCCTCGGTGGCCGACCAGCTCGGCAAGCAGCGCGTGCTCAGCGAGCTTTACGGCTGCACCGGCTGGGATTGGCCGCTCGAAGGACACAAGTTCGTCGGCGACTGGCAGTACGCCGCAGGCGTGAATTTCCGCTGCCCGCATCTGACGCACTACAGCCTGGAGGGCGGGGCCAAGCGCGACTATCCGGCCAGCATCGCATGGCACAGCCCGTGGTGGGGCTGCTACAAACACGTCGAGGATTATTTCGGCCGGCTTTCGCTCATGCTCACTCAGGGCGCGCCGGTCCGCGACGTGCTTGTCATCCACCCTATAGAAAGCGCATGGGGCTGTCATGTCGTCGGAAGGTACAATAACGGCGAATTACTGGGTCAGTTGCAGGACGGCATGGACAAGGTCATGTTCAGTCTGACGCGAGGCCATTACGACTGGGACTTCGGCGACGAGTCGCTGCTTAAACGGCACGCCAAACTCGCCGGGCCGGCCCTGAAGGTCGGCAAGATGGCTTACAGGCTGGTAGTAGTTCCGCCGTCAGAGACGCTGCGGGCCGAGACGGTCGATCTGCTCAAGAAGTTCAGCGCCGCCGGCGGGAAGGTTGTGTTCGCGGGACGCAGGCCTTCGCTCGTGGATGCCGCCGCCCCGGCCGGGCCGGTGCTGACGGAACTTATCTCCTCGGCGGCCTGCTGCGAGGTCGACTCGCTTATATCGGCTCTTGAGGGCGCTCTGCCCCGCCGCGTCTCCATCACCGAGAACGGCAAGGAGGCCGATTTTGTCTGGGCCATGCTCAGGCAGGTTACGGGCGGGCAACTGCTGTTCATGCAGTCGCACGACCGCAAGGCCGGCCACAAGCTTCACATCAGCGTTGTCGGCCGCAGGCCCGTTGTCATCTGGGACGCCCTCACCGGCAAAAAGGTCCGCACAAAAGCCGCCGATGCCGAAAAGAAAGTCGAATTCGACGTGGAACTGCCCGCCACCGGCTCGGCCCTGCTGAGTCTGGGCGTGCCCGTGCCGGACGCCCACAATCCTCCGGCCCACCAGACCGAGATAGGCCGCCAGGAATTCAGCGGGCCTTTCGAGATTGCACTGGCCGAGCCAAACACGCTGCCGCTGGATTACTGCGTTTACCGTGTCGGCGACAGGCCGTGGTCCGATCCGGTCCCGACGCTCAAGGCCGACGAGGAAATTCGTAAAAACTTCGGCCTGCCGCCCAGGATGAATCGCGGCCATCAGCCGTGGTATCTCTACGCCAACAACACCATCGACGTTTCGCCGCGAGGCCAGGCCGGGCTGAAATGGACGTTCCACGTAACCGACCTGCCGGCAAAGTGCATGCTGGCCATTGAAAAACCGCAGGATTACCGGATTGCCGTCAACGGCCGGCCGGCCGGCAAGCCGGACGGATTCTGGGTGGACGAGGACATCGTTACCATTGATATAACCGGCCTGCTGCAGATCGGCAAAAACGAGGTTGAGTTGTCGTTCGACTACCGGCCCGACATGGAGCTTGAGGATGCGTATCTGGTCGGGACGTTCGGCGTCCGCAAGACGGCCGAAGGCCCCGGCGAACCGGGCGACTGGACGATCGTCGCGCCGCCAACGCAATTGCAACTCGGTTCGTGGGTCGGCCAGGGCCTGGATTTCTACGGCGGGTCGGTAAAGTATCGCGTCAGGCTGCCCAATCCGCTGCCCGGCCCGGCCCGCCAGCCCGCGGCCAGAAGGGTCATCCTGTCGCTGCCCGGCCTTGCCGCCACCGCCGTCGTGGTGCACGTCGGCGAAAAATCCTTCGCCCTGCCGTGGGCGCCGTTCGAGGCGGACATAACCGATAGCCTCGCCGGCGGGGCCGACCAGGCCGTCATCGAGATTATCGGCGGGCGCAAAAACATCCTCGGCCCGCTTCACACGCCGTGGGAAGGCTGGACCGGCCCCGACCAGTTCAATCCGGGCAATTCCAAGTGGACCCGAAATTATCTTCTGACCGGCCACGGCCTGACCGCGCCTCCTATTATTAAAGTTATGGCATGAGGAAATTGGTCTGAAATTTTATAGCAATGGCGGGCTTGTCAGCCCGGACGTTTGTTAGCCCGGGCATTTGCTAGCCCGGACGTTTGTCAGCCTGGACATTTGTTAGCCCGAAGGGCGTCTGCCAGTAGCCCCGCCCGAAGCGAAGCGGAGGGCGGGGTATGGTGGCCAGCGAATTCGAGCCCCCTTGTGGGGCGATTGAGCCTTTGATATTTTCGCTGACCAGAAAGGTACGTCTGATGTCTCACAACTTGTTTGCAAGTTGTGTTGATTGTTCTGGATGTTTATTTGTTTACAGACTCTCATCCCGGCAATAAGATGTCCATTGGAATTTTACCTGGAGATATACAATGAGTAAAAGAACTCGCCTTATTTTCCTTGTGATAATGATCCTGGCCGTCGGCGTCCTGGGCGCTGTTGTCGGATACAAACTTGCGATCCGGCACGAATATCGCCCGATGCAGGGCCTCCTCGATAAACTTCTGGCTCCGGTTCCCAAGCCGGTTACAGGGAAACTTCTTGCAGACATCGAACGGGAACATAATGCGTCAGGACCTTACATTAAAGACAGAAATAAACAGTACATCCTTTATACAATCAAGGACGTGTTGATTGAATGGCCGGCAAACGGCAAGACTCCGGAAGCAGTTAGTGTAATCAGACAATATCTTGACTGGTTTGGAAAGATATGCATTAGCGAAGGAATCGATGTTTATATAGCTAATACTGGCAATACAATAGGGGCAATGGAGGTGCCCCTGAAACAGGAGGATGGCGGGTTCTATTTTAGTAGCTTTCCTGAACCATACGCTTTGGGGTTGTGTGCCATCGGACCAGGGTATAGAATCGAAATTGCTGCCCGCTTCTACGATTACGACGGGGCGAAAAATTATCCAGTGCTCGCTGAAAGTTTTGGGATGAGTCCTAATCCAGTGAGAGGGCAACGTATCTTGCACCTTCGCATCTTTCTGCAAGCCGATGGATTCACTGAACCCGGTAAATTTCCGTCGAAGTCTCACACATTTGCCGCTTCGCAGCCGGCGACAAGTCCTTCGTAACGGACCGGCCTGATGCCGATTTCAATCGCCCACGAGGGGCTCTGAATTTACGCACCTTTTCCCCGCCCTCCGCTGCGCTCCGGGCGGGGCTACTGGCAGTCGCCCTGCGGGCTCAAAAAAGATGAGCCGTGATAATTTCGTATTCCGGCGCATTCATCCATAAATGTCTCATCACACAACGAAATATCTTCATCGGCGGATTGTTCGGCGTGCAAAATGGGGCGAATAATGTTATACTGATATTGTTGCGGCGACGGGTATAATCGATGGTCAAATGACGGAGCGATCCGATGAATAAGATCATGTTACTCGGGGTGGCGATTCTGGCGGTCGCGTCCTTTGTTTTGAGCGACACGGTATTCACGAAGGACGGCAAGACCTACGAGGGGAAGGCAACCAAGGCGCCGGGCAAGGTTATCGTCGAGACGAAAGACGGCAGGGTGGAGGTCAAGGAAGACAACATCCTGCTGATTTCCAGGCCGGAGGATCTTGTGCCGCTGACAGCGCCGGCCTCGACGCCGGTTTCATTGCCGGTCGTTTCTCCGACGCCCGCACCGTCCATCGGCGTGTCGCGGTTTTTCAGCTCCGTGCTTCCCAAAGGGATCGAGCAGCCCGAGTCAGCCGTCTTCCTGATGATGAGAAAGATACAGGCCGCCGCGAACGAACCAATGCCGGCCGACGCTGTGGTCGAATTCGACGGCTGGCGGGCCGCGGCACACGACCGCAGGCGCAAATTCGGAAACGATTGGATCCCGGCCGATACGTTCGTCCGGATGAAAAAAACGCACTCCGCCGCCATTGCCGATGCCGCCGCGAGTTTCAAGCAGATCAAGAAAACCGCATCGGCCACCAATCCCGCCCAGGTCAAGGCCCTGGAAGATGAGAATAAAAAATTCAAGGCCCAGGGCGTAGCCAAGCTCCGCCATGCTGCCGACGCCTGGCCCGACAAGACGCTGAGGGAGTTTCTGATCGGCGACGCCGAGACGATCAACGGCAACTATACCCTTGCGGAAAGATATTTCTTTCAGTGCCGGACGGGCTGCCCGCTGGTCGCGGCGTTCTGGCAGGGCCAGGCCATGGCCGCGCTGGAACTTACCGAACGGCAGCTCGACGCTGTTGCATATTTCATCGAGGCCGTCAAGCTCTGCCCCGCGTCAGCCGAACTTTTCAAACAGCTCAACGACGCGATGAGCAAGGTGCCTGGGACCAGGCTCAGCAATCCGGCATATCTT
>JACRIL010000063.1 GCA_016235825.1 Planctomycetota bacterium | reverse complement strand
GCCAGGCACGTGCCGTCCGTGGCACGTGCAGGCATAGCTTGGACCTCCTTTCAGTTATGCATTCACATACATAACCGTCGGAGGTCCTTGTATTTATAGATGAGGAATTATCGGACAGCCTCAACTCGTTGCACGCGGAATTATCTGTCAATTTACCATACTTCCGGCACGAAGGTCTGGTCTGTGATGGGCGGGCGGACGTATCCCTTGGTATCCTGCCGCGGCGGGAGCTTGATGGGTTTTGGCGTGAGGTCCTTGTAGGGAATAAGGCTCAGCAGGTGCGTGATGCAGTTGAGGCGCGCCCGCTTTTTGCTGTCGGCGTTGACGACGTACCAGGGCGCCTGCTTGATGTCGGTGTGAGACATCATCTCGTCCTTGGCCTTGGAATATTCAACCCACTTGGCCCGGCTCTGGAGGTCCATGGGGGAGAGCTTCCATCGCTTGGTGGGGTCCTCCATCCGCGCCTGGAACCGGCGCTCCTGCTCGTCGTCGGAGACCGAGAACCAGTACTTGACGAGTATGATGCCCGACCGCATGAGCATGCGTTCGAACTCCGGGCACGAGCGGAGGAACTCGCGGTATTCGTCGTCGGTGCAGAATCCCATGACGTGCTCGACGCCGGCGCGGTTGTACCAGCTTCGATCGAAGAGCACCATCTCTCCGGCGGCAGGCAGATTCGCTACGTATCGCTGGAAGTACCACTGGGTCTTCTCGCGTTCCGTGGGCGTGCCCAGGGCGACGATGCGGCAGATGCGGGGATTGAGGCTCTCGGTGATGCGTTTGATCGTGCCGCCCTTGCCGGCCGCGTCGCGACCCTCGAAGATCGCCACGATCTTCAGCCCCTTGTGCTTGATCCATTCCTGCAGCTTCACCAGTTCGATCTGAAGCCGCCGCAGTTCTTTCTCGTAGTCCTTTTTCGACAGCTTCTCGTTATCGCCGTTCTTTATGTCCCCGTCCTTGTCGGCCTGTTCTTCCGAATCCTCGTTGTCGTGCTTGTGTTTCTTGTGTTTGCTCATGACCGTCTCCCGGCTGTTAGTCCTTTTCCTGATGCCCATACTCTATCGGACAAACACGGACCTGGCAAGAAGGACTTCCGCGTCTCTTTCGCCGAAATGCCGAATGGAAATCGGAATCTGCCTAAATGACATTAAAACGGCAGGCGGAGACAGGCATTGACAGGGGCGATTTTGTCTAACGGGCGCATTGCCAAAGCGTTAGGCGTTTGGCATGATGGTTGCGATATTAAATCTGAATGGAGTTGCGGACAGAAGGGAGTATCGGCGAATGCGTCTGGACAAACTGACGGTGAAGGCCCAGGAGGCGTTGATGGCCTCGCAGGGCCGGGCGAGCGAGCTGGGTCATCCTGCCGTGGGGCCGCTGCATATGCTCGACGTGCTGCTGAGGCAGGAAGGCGGAATTGTCGGCCCGCTGCTGGGCAAGATCGGCATTGCGGCTGACCGCATCGCCGGCATGGTCGAGTCGGAACTGAGCCGTCTGCCCAGCCAGTCTGCCCAGGCGGGGATGGGGATGGAGCCGTCGCTGCTGACCGTGATGAACCGGGCCGAGAAGGAGGCCCGCGACCTGAAGGATGAATACACCTCGGTCGAGCACATTTTGCTGGGCCTGGCCCAGGAGCCTTCGACTGCAAAGGAAATACTGACCGCGCTGGGGGCCGACCGCGACGCGATCATCGCTGCGATGAAGGACATTCGCGGCAGCCAGCGCGTTACCGACCAGACGCCCGAGGACAAGTATCAGGCCCTGGAGCGCTACGGCCGCGACCTGTGCGAGATGGCCCGGCGCGGCAAGCTGGATCCTGTGATCGGCCGCGACGACGAGATCCGCCGCTGCATGCAGGTGCTTTCCCGCCGCACGAAGAATAACCCGGTTCTGATCGGCCTGCCGGGCGTGGGCAAGACGGCCATCGTCGAGGGCCTGGCCCAGCGGATCGTCAACGGCGACGTGCCGGCCGGGCTTTCCGGCAAGACCGTGATCGCGCTGGACATGGGCGCGATGCTGGCCTGGGCGAAGTATCGCGGCGAATTCGAGGACCGCCTCAAGGCCGTGCTCAAGGAGGTCATCCAGGCCGAGGGCGGAATAATACTGTTCATCGACGAACTGCACACGGTGGTAGGGGCGGGCGCGGCCGAGGGCGCCATATCAGCCGGCAACTTAATCAAGCCGGCCCTTGCCCGCGGCGAGCTGCGGTGCATCGGCGCGACCACGCTGGATGAGTATCGCAAGCACGTCGAGAAGGACGCCGCGCTCGAGCGGCGGTTCCAGCCGGTCGTCGTCAGCGAGCCGAGCGTCGAGGACACGATAGCCATCCTTCGCGGCCTCAAGGCCCGTTACGACGCCCACCACGGCGTGCGAATCCAGGACGCGGCGCTCGTCGCCGCCGCCGTGATGAGCCATCGATACATCTCCGACCGATTCCTGCCCGACAAGGCTATTGATCTGATCGACGAGGCCGCGAGCCGCCTGCGGATCGAGAACGATTCGATGCCCGCTGAAATGGACGAACTCAAACGCAAGCTCATGCAGCTTCAGATCGAGCGCGAGGCTCTTCGCAAGGAAAAGGACGATCCCAGCCGGCAGCGTCTGGAGGCCATCGAGAAGCAGATCGCCGATCTCCAGTCGCAGTACGACGCCCAGCATGCCCGCTGGCAGAATGAGCAGTCGGCCCTGAAGGCGATACGTTCGCTCAAGGAGCAGGCCGAGGCCAAGCGGACCGAACTTGAACAGGCCCAGCGGAAAGGCGACCTTGAGACGGCTGCCAGAATTCAATACGGCGACCTGCGGACCATCGAGCGGCAGATAAAGGATGAGGAAAAACGCCTGGCCGACATGCAGAAGGGCGGCGGGCTGACCAGCGAGGAAGTTACGCCCGAGCACATCGCCGAGGTGGTCGCCAAGTGGACGCACATCCCGGTGTCCAAACTGATGGAGTCGGAAAAAGACAAACTGCTGCGTATGGAAGACCAGCTTCACAAGCGGGTGGTCGGGCAGGACGAGGCAGTGAAGGTCGTCTCCGATGCGGTCCGCCGCAACCGGGCCGGACTGGGCGACTCGCGCAGGCCCATCGGCAGTTTTTTGTTCCTTGGCCCCACCGGCGTGGGCAAGACCGAACTTTGCAAGGCCCTGGCCGAACTTTTATTCGACTCCGAAGACTCGATGGTCCGCATCGACATGAGCGAGTTCATGGAGCAGCATTCGGTGGCCCGGCTGATCGGCGCCCCGCCGGGATATATAGGTTACGAAGAGGGCGGCAGGCTGACCGAGGCCGTCCGCAGGAAGCCGTACTGCGTCGTCCTGTTCGACGAGATCGAGAAGGCCCACAAGGACGTGTTCAACGTGCTGCTTCAGGTGCTCGAAGACGGCCGGCTGACCGACGGGCACGGCAGGACCGTCGATTTCAAGAACACGATAATCGTCATGACCTCCAACATCGCCAGCCAGTTCATCCAGCAGCTCACGGAAAAGCACGCCGAGCAGTGGGAGATCGACGCACAGATAAAGGACGCCCTCAAGCAGTCATTCCGGCCGGAGTTCCTCAACCGAATCGACGAGATCGTGATATTCCACAGTCTGACAAAGGAGCACATCGCGGCGATCGTGGACATCCAGGCGCAGGCCCTCCGCCGGCGGCTGGAAGACAGGAAGATCGAACTTACGCTCACCGGCAAGGCCAAGGAACTGCTCGCCGAACTCGGCTGGGATGCGGCCTTCGGCGCCAGGCCGCTAAAGCGGATCATACAACAAGCAGTCGAGAACGAACTGGCCAAGCGAATCCTTAAAGGTGAAATCCTTGACGGCGATCGCGTTATCGTCGACGCCGCCGGAAAGAGTTTCATTTTCAAATCGGCCAGAGGGAAATAGTGCAGGCCTGAGGCACAACATTGGGAACCAAATATGAGTACCAATATATCATACCGGTTTGATAAGGAAATCCCATTGAAGGCCTGGTTGGTTCTTTTGCATGAGTGTGAATACAACGACTGGTGGACTGAACGGAATGCTGAAGCCTCTTTAAGTTACGCATATATGGTCATCACCGCATGGGATAACCAAAGGGTTGTCGGGACAGTGACAATAAAGTCCGATCAAGTCAACTTTGCCACAATCGACGATCTGGTGGTTCGTCAAAACTACCAGAAAAAGGGCATCGGCTCGGCCTTGATGAATGCTGCAATCAATAAAATCAGAGAGTTAAAAGTGAAACACGTTCAACTGTTCCCTATCCCGGGGAGAGAAACCTTCTTTACGCGTTTCGGCTTTGTAATTCAGAACCATGCGACTGTAATGGACTTGAAGGCAGACGATGTGGAATAATACGACTGAATTTGATGCCAGGCCTGCGCCGGCGCCATGCTCGTATCTGCTTGTCTCGGCGCAGCGTCAGACTTCGATTTGCTACGCCCTGACGAGTCAGCGAAGCCGGATTGTGAGCATGTTCTTTTTTATCACTGTTCATAAATCTTAATAGTGATTTTGCGCCGGCCAAAACACGTTTGCCAATCGGCTAAAAAACGCATGGCCGCAAACCGATGCGGCCATGACACCCGCCAGTTGGCTCGAAGAGCGTCTGCAAGTAGCCCCGCCCGAAGCGACTTGTCCGGCGTAGCTTCAGCGAAGCCGGAAGCGGAAGGCGGGGTAACAGACACAGTCCAAATCGAGCCTCTTGTGGGCGATTGAGGGATGGTGGTTATCTCTCTCAATATTTTTCCATTTGACTTCCTCAAAATTCAGAAACTTGTTGCGATTTTCTCACGGCAGATGAATATCTTGTCAAAGGTTGTTGGCTGGAGCGGTTATGGATTTCGGCACATCAGCCGTGGCGCGAGCGAATATTTGGGCATCATTGTATGATGCTTTTCCCAGGGTTTCGCTCATCCGCCTACGGCGGATTGCGCTCCACCTTGGGCTATTATCAAACGCCCTGCCGGGCTGACGGGATGAACTTGTCAGGCGTCGCATCTGCACAATGCCCTGCTATGTTTATGGGAGGAAAACCGAAATTCCTTTTTTATTTTTCCGCCAGGCGGGCGAGGATTTTATCGACGCAGGCGTCGACCGGGCCTTCGCCGCTAACCACCAGGCCGGCATACTGGCGGGTCGGCAGGACATGCTGACGGCACATGGGCAGGACGAAGCGGCTGTAGCGGGATATGACCTCGCCGGCGGTGCGGTCGCGTGTCGATATGTCGCGGGTCAGGCGGCGGGTGAGGCACAGGTCGCTCGAGGCGTCGACAAAGACGCCCAGCGTCAGCAGGTCGCGGACGTGGGCGTCCCACAGCGCGTGCAGGCCATCGATAATCACGTATCGGCCCGGCTGGAATTGCGTGCGTTCGGCCCGGCGGGTGTGCGTCGTGAAGTCGTATTGCGGCATCGCGACGGCCCGGCCGGCGGCGACGGCGTCGATCTGCTCGATCAGCAGCAGCCAGTCCAGCGAGTCGGGCGAGTCGAAGTTGCACTCCTCGCGCTGGCGGGTTGGCAGCGGCGAAAGGTCGTAATAATAGCAGTCCATGGGCAGGATAGCCGCCCCGTCAGGATTGGCCTCGCCGCTCCGCGCATCCGCCCCGGCCAGCCGCCCGGCGAGCATTTCCGCAATCGCCGATTTGCCGCTGCCCGAAGGCCCGGCCAGAGCGATCAATTTTGGTCTCGATTCCGGCATCGGCGATAATCATACCCCAAAGGGCGCGCAACTGCCGCACGCCATTCTTTTTTGCGACCTGCAATCGCAGCCATTGCAGTTATCAGGATAGGCTCTTATTCCATCCGTGCATCGCGAACCGTTTCCACCCATGCCATGACATTCTCCGCCGGTATTCCATCCTGCATGACATGAGCGGGCGCCACGACATATCCTCCGTCGCGCCCCAACACCCGAATAAGTTCATTAACGTGCGAGCGAACCTCATCCGGCGAGGCATCGGGCAGCAATTTCTGAACATCCACGCCGCCCCAGAACACGATCCTGTCGCCATATGCATCCTTCAGCCGCTGGGGTTCCATTTCAAATGCCGAAGTCTGAACCGGATTCAGGATGTCCACGCCGCAGCGGATCAGCTCCGGTATAAGACGGAAGACCGAGCCGCACGAGTGATGCCAGAACAAACAGCCCGCGACGTCCTTTATGCGGCGGATTCTCTCCCTGAAATAAGGAGTAATCAGTTCGGCAAACATCCGGGCTGAGATAAATGGGCCGTTCTGCGTGCCGAAGTCGTCCCCGCTGATGGTCAGGTCAATGTACGGCCCCAATGCCTTGTAATATTGTTCGCCGATCGCAAGCTGGATTTCCAATATCCTGTCGAACAGAACGCGGCAAAAGTCGCGATCGCCGGCCAATGAAAGCATTATCTGCTCATACCCGACAAGCCAACATGCAATCTCCAATATGCCGAAGACCGGATGCTCCGCCACAACCACATAACGTCCTTCGCGATGCAAAGTCTTCGCCTGATCCTGCCATTTTTCCAGCACGGAATCATCTATTCGTGGCTCGGGCCACGGATAAGACTCCAAATCTTTGCAGGTGGCGTTCTGCAGCGGAAATCTTGTGATTTGCCATTCATTGTCGATGAATCCGTATTCCACTCCCCAGCAATTGACATTTGCCGCGGGAGATATCACGCGCGTATGGACGCTCGGCATTTCCACCATATTGCCGACGCCCCGGAAATCCACCTGAGCCCATTGCAGAATGCGTTCGTCGACACCCGCATTTGACGGCATGTAATCATCGCCGAAACCGAGGATATGCTTCAGTTGTTTCTGAAGCCCGGGCCGCATATTGGTCAGGCTGATAGATCCCATGTCGATAGGCGGACGGCCAGGCGATTTATGCCGCATGGTTAAAGCAAAACGCTCACGGCTGGTCATTTAGTTGTTACTCCAAAGGGCCAAATCGAACGGCCATTAAAACCGCCGCAATGATTCAGATCAACATGATTAATCGGGATTGGGGGAATGGAGTTCGGCGGGCCGTGGGCGGAGGTGGAGTTGCCGGGGCCGTGCCTGTCGTCCTATATGGAGGCAACCGACAAAACGTGAATCAGATGTAGTGAAGGTGAACCCGCTTGGCATGGCTATCGGGTCCTGGTGGAATGCATTTGCGTCGTTGGCGGCCCGCGTCAGCAAGTGGCGGCGTCGGATTCTGTATGGGATTTTCGCACGCGAATATTGGGGTCGGATTCTGATTTCTTTCCCACGGCCCGCTTGTGCCGCAGGGCCTCGGGGTTTTCGGATATGTCGGTTGTCGGGCGCCGGCCGGCGAGGGTGTCGGCCAGCCTTTGGCGGGAACATTCCACGTAGTTTTCAGATATCTCGATGCCGATGTACCGCCTCTTGAGCCTGGCCGCGGTGCAGCACGTCGTGCCCGAGCCGCTGAACGGATCCAGGACCACGTCGCCATCGCTGGATGAAACCTTGATTATCCGCTCCAGGACTTTTTCGGGCATCTGGCATGGGTGCCAGTCTACCCGCTCATTGAACGTGCCGCAGACCCGCGAGAAGCTCCAGACGTCGTCGGGCAGTTTGCCTGCCGGATTGGCCCGGCGGTCGGCGTAGGTCGTCTGGCGGGCTGAGGGCATCCGCACCGCGGTATCGTTGAACGTGAACTTCCTTGCGTCCTTCGTGAAGTAAAACAAATGGGCGTGCGAGCGGGCGAACTTGAGTTTGGTCGCCTGGCCGAACGTGTAGTGCCAGATTACCCAGTTCCGCAGGTTCAGCCCCAACCGCCTGGCGATGATGCGGACCTCGGCGGCGTATTCATCCCCGATGGCGATCCAGAAGCTGCCCGCCGGCTTGAGGGCCTTTTCGGCGCAGGCCCGCATCCACTGGCTCGTCCAGTCGAAGTATTCGTCGTAGGCCTTGCGGTCCTCGTAGCAGTCGTACTTGTAGCCGATGTTGAACGGCGGGTCGGCGAATATCAGGTCCGCTGCCGGCTCGCGCAGGGCGTTTAGCAGGCCGATGCATTCGCCGGCGATTATCGCGTCTGGCTGGATCGGTGAGTTTTCCATGCACGGATATATACTTCGTCCGCCCGCCGGCTGCAAATCGTAAAATGCCTTTCCAAAAAACTTTGCGGCTGCCGCATCAGGATGGGTTCCGGACAGGTCGGATAAATAATTGAAAAATCTTAAATATTATGTTACCTTACGCTGGATTTGATCAAGCAACAGCAGGATATCCAAATCCGGGCCGCCAGGTTCCGGTGGAAAACAGGCGAATTTATGATATACTGCGGGAAGTCCATATCGAAGGAGAACCAGATGTTCAGGACAAGCGTTTTTGCAACGATCGCGGCTGTTGCGTCGATTTTGAGCGTCGGATTCGCATATGGCGACCAAGCCTTTGTCTGGATCGAGGGCGAAGCGCCTGCCACCATGCCGGCCGGGGCGGCCTCGTCGGGCGGCTCGCCGAAGATTTTATCCGCCGGCCAATGGCTGATGTTTACAGCCCAGAAAGAGGAGGCGGAGAAAAAGGTGCCTGCCGACGGCCTGTTTGTGGCCTATCCCTTCAAGGCGGAAAAGGGCGGCAAACAGGAGGTTTGGGCGCGGATCGGCTTTGAATTCGCCCGTGCTCCGTTTGACTGGCGGATGGACGGCGGGGAATGGAAGACCGTCAAACCCGACGATCTGACCAGCGACCTGATGGAGGTCGGCGAATGGTGCGAAGCGGCCTGGCTGAAACTGGCCGACATGGACTTGCAGGCGGGCGACCACAAACTGGAATTCCGCGTCAGCCGCTGGAAGAACGAAAAGGGCGAGGAGCAGCGGGTGATTTTCGCGCTGGACGCCATCTGCATCACGCCTGAAAAATTTTATCTCAACGGCCCCAACAAGCCTGGGGCGCAGTGGCAGGAAGAGATTGACAAAAAGGCCGAGGCGGCAGTTTACAATTTTCCGGAAAAGCCCGCTGACGGGGCCGCCCGAACGGCGATGAAACTCAACGGCCTGTGGCAGATAGCCCGCTGCGACGAGCAGTTGCCGAAGGAAGTGGCCGCGCCCATCCAGGACTTCCCGGAAAAGCCGATCTGGAAGGGCATCGAGGTTCCCGGCGACAAGAACAAGCTGAGGCCCGACCTGAAATTCTGCCACCGGCTGTGGTATCGCGCAAAGGTTAACATACCCGAGACATGGAAAGGCCGGTCGTTCTTCCTGGTCTTTCCGTGCAACAGCCTGAACACCACGGTCAGTGTGAACGGCCAGTTCTGCGGTTTCGACAAAAATCCATACGCGCGGGTCCAGATCGACATCTCCAAGGCGGTCAAGCCCGGCGTCAACGAAATATGGGTGGGCATCAGGGATAATTATTATGGATACCAGGCCGATCCGAAGGATCCGATGAAGCTGCGGAAGAACTTCAACCTGCCGCTCTCAGTTATGGGCAGAGGCTGGCAGAAGCTGGTTTATCCGATCTGGGGCCAGCCGCAGTCCGGCATCATCGGCGCGCCGGAACTGGTCGCCGCCGGCCCGGCATATGCGGCGGATGTCTTCTGCAAGCCTTCCGTGGCGAAAAAGGAACTCGGGCTGGAAATCACGCTCAACAACCCCGGCAGCCAGGCGGTTTCCGGCGATCTGATCTGCGAGGCCGTGAATGACAAGACCGGCCAGGTGGAGATGACCGCCCCGGCCAAGCAATTCTCGCTGGAGGCCGGCAAGGAGCAGGTTATCGATTTCGCCGCCAAGTGGGACAATCCCAAACTCTGGTGGCCTGACGAACCGAATCTCTACAGGCTCCGCACCACGATCAAGGTTGCCGACAAGCCGGTGGATGTGAAGGAAACGCTCTTCGGCTTCCGCGAGTGGTCTATCGACGGGGCGAACCTGCGGCTCAACGGCGTGAAGTGGCAGGGATTCAGCGAGATGAGCACCGGCGCAAAGACCCCGGAAGAACTGATCGCCATCATGAAAGAGTCGAAGCGCAATTACGGCTTCGTGCGCATGTGGCCGGGCCACGGCGGCAAGTCGCACTGGCTGGGAAAGGAGCCGGATGAACTGCTGACGATAATGGACCGGGCCGGCGTGAATATCCGGCGATCCGGCTACCTTGACGGCGAGGTGATCGGCTACCTGCCTGACGTATTCAATGAGTTGGCGCCCAACTGGTACGATCACCTGAAGGCCTGGATCAGGGGCGAACGCAACCATCCATGCGTCATGCTCTGGTCGGTGGAAAACGAGATGCAGTTCATCAACGCCCGCAACCTTGGCAAGCTCGACATCTGGGAGCCGATCCTGGCCAAGGCATGGGAAGAGGTGCAAAAGGTTGATCCGACCCGTCCGATCATGATTGACGGCGGCGGGGCCACGCGGGCTAATACGCTTCCGCTCCACGGCGACCACTACACGACCAAGCCGTTCTGGAACTACCCGCAGCTTGCCTACGAGGCCAACGCCGACCAGCCGCCGTGGACTTGGGATCAGAAGAGACCCAAGTTCATCGGCGAGGAGCTTTACGCCGCCGGCATCAATCCGGCTTACGGCTATTTCGGGGGCGAGTGCGTCTTCCAGGGCAAGGAGGGCAACCGTCCCGCCACAGGCAAGGCCATGCAGGTCATCAGCCAGGGATATCGCTGGTTCGGCATAACCGGCTGCGATTTCTGCCAGTCGCCGACGGATTCTGACGGCAGCCAGTACAACGGCTGGTCGCCGCGGGCCGTGCTGGTCCGCCAGTGGGATTGGACCTTCGGGGCGGGCCGGAAGGCCAAACGGACCTTCGGCATATTCAACAACACCCGCTTTGCCGACCCGCTGACGTTCACTTGGACGCTGACCGTGGGCGGCAAGCCGGTCGCGACAAAGTCTGACGCCCATAACGTCGCACCGGGCGAGTGCGAAAAATTCGACCTGGAACTGGCTATGCCGGAAGCCAAGGAGCGGCAGGAGGGCGAACTGGTTCTGACTCTGTCCGCCCAGGGCAAAGAGGTCTTCCGGGACGTCAAGGCGGTCTCGGTGCTGCCCGACCCGGCGATGGTGAAGCTGACTGCCGGCGACCTGTTCGTCTATGACCCCGCCGCCAGCATTGCGCCTTACCTGAAATCACGCGGCGTGGAATTCACCGAGCTGAACAGCCTGACTGCTCCGCCCGCGGCGGGCAAGATATGGCTGATAGGCCGCGACGCGCTGAAACCGCAGGAGAGCACCACGTCGGCGTTCAGCGCATATGCCGCCGGCGGCGGCCGAGTGATACTGCTGGAACAGGCCAATCCGCTGCGATTCCAGGGCCTCAATCCCGCCGAGGCGCAGGCGCAAAACAATCTGGGCCGCGTCGCCTTCCTCGAAGACCCGTCGCATCCGCTGCTTGCGGGGCTTGCCGACAAGGACTTCTTCACCTGGGAGCCGGGCGAGATAGTCTATCGCAACGCGTACCTCAAGCCCACAGCCGGGGCCAAGTCGCTGCTGCAATGCAATGAATCGCTGACAAACTGCTGCCTGATGGCCGTGCCGGTCGGGCCGGGCGTCATGGTCCTCAACCAGACGGACCTGACGCAGAAACTCTCCGACAGCGCCGCGGCCCGGACGCTTATGGGCAACATCCTTGCCTTCGCCGCCGGCTGCAAGCTGGCAACCGTGCCTACCGCCGCTGCGGTCGAGCCGGCCCTGGCCAAGGTGCTCGACGGCATCGGCCTGCAGTACGCCAAAGTTGCCGATCCGCTGGAGGCCATGGCCAAAGGCAAAGTGGCGGTCGTTTCCGCCACGCCGGCAAATCTCAAAACGCTGGCGGATAATCTGGCGAAGGTCAAGGCGTTCACCGAGGACGGCGGATTCATCGTGCTGCACGGCCTGATGCCAGAAGGCCTGGCCGACTATAACAAGCTGGTCGGCTTCGACCATATGATCCGTCCCTTCCGCAAGGAACGGGTACTGATGGCGATGCCCCGCAGCCCGCTGCTGTCGGGCGCCAGCCTGCCTGACGTGGCTCTGTATTCTGATAAAAAAATATTCGCCTGGCAGTCGGGCTATTACGTCGCCGAAGACACGTTCAGCTTCGTCGTGGACCTTGAGGACGTCGCCCCGTTTGGCAAGTGGGCCAACGGGTTCCACAACAACCTGGTCAACGGAATGGTCGGAGCCGACGGCTGGCCTTACATCTGCAATGAACCGGCCGACAAGAGCGTCTATGTCCTTACCCTGCCCAAGCCGCAGACAATCGTCTCATGGACGTGGGTGGGCAACACCTTCTACGACACCACAAGCCAGGTGTCGCTGGCTGTTGACAATAACGATGCTGGCAAACAACTGTTCGACGTGCCGGAGAAAAGCGAAGCGGTTACTATGGACGTCAAACCGCCCATGACCGGCGCCGTTTTCACCATCCGGCACGAAAAACACTCCGATCTGCCCGACAAAAAGCAGAACGGCAATACGCTGCTCGGATGCGACAACCTCAACCTGTTCGCCCAGCGCCCCGCCGACTTCCGCCAGAATGTCAAGCCTTTGCTCAACATCGGCGCGATGGTGCACTACCCGCGGGGCAAGGGCGGCATAATCCTGTGCAATCTGCTCTTCAAGGACGCTGAGGCGGTGCCCGTCAACGCCTCGCACAAGCGGACGGTCCTGACGGCCATCCTGAGCAATCTCAAGAGCCCGTTCGCCGGCAAGACCGTCATCGTCGGGGCCAATCTCGAATATGCGACGATAGACATTTCGAAGCAGGCCAACCAGTACCGCACGGATCAAGGTTGGTTCGGCGACCGCAAGTTCACGTTCAAGGACATGCCCGTCGGCGACCAGACCTTCGCGGGCGTGAAGTTCAACGTCTACGAGTTTGCCACCTCGCCGGTGCCCACCGTGATAATGCTCGCCGGCAAAGGCGTGCCTAACAATCCGGCCGAGCAGGTTACGGGCATCCCGGTCAACAAAAAGGCCGACGCGCTGTTCTTCCTGCACACGGCCCGGATCGATCAGCCGCTCAGCGACAAGGAGCGCAAGGACAACGTCAAACTCGAGATCGCCAAGTACGTAGTCCACTACGCCGACGGCCAGACCGCGGAAATCCCGCTGACTCTGGAGGCCGACATCGGCTCATTCCGCCAGAAGGCGCCAGCCCCGCTGAGCGGCGCACAGATCGGCTGGACGGCGAAGTTTGAAGGGACCGAAGATTCGGCCGTGGCGTACGTCAAGCAGTGGAACAACCCCAGGCCGGACGCGGAGATCAAGAGCATCGACCTGGTCTATGGGAAGGACAAGCGCGCCGTGCCGGCCCTCATCGCCGTTACCGCCGCGCAGGTGGTAAAGTGAACTGAATAATGCCGCCCGCTACCAGATTCCGCGGATCGCCCTGGCCACGTCCTGCCACGTGACGGCCACCAGAAGGCCCAAAATCAGGATCAGGCCGCACATCTGGATGGCGTTCATGACTTTCAGCGGCAGCGGTTTGCCGCGGAGCTTTTCCAGGATCAGGAAAAACGCGTGCCCGCCGTCAAAGACCGGGAAAGGCAGAAAATTCATTACTGCCACCGCCACGGACAAAAATGCCATCAGGTAAACCAGGTGCATGAAACTGCGCCTGACCGTCATGATGGCGGCGGACCCTATGCCGATTGGCCCGCGGACCGCCTCGGTCGAGACGTCCCTTGTTATCAGCCGGTGAATCGACGCATATGTCGTCAGTATGATTCTCCATGTCTCCGACACGCCCCAGGCCAGGGCGTCCAGCGGGTTGTACTTCACAACCGTAATCTCCAGGCCTTCAAAAGCGCCGAAAGCGGGAGAAAGATCGAACCTGTAATCCTGAGGTTGGTAGATTTCGGGCGTGAGCAGGCCCATGTCGGCCGTCTCGGGTTTGCCGCCGCGGACATATGTCAACTTGACATCCTTGCCCTGGAAATTCTTCAGTTCATGCAGGAGATCAACCCATGATTTGACCGGCACGTCGTTTATCGCGGTTATCGTGTCGCCCGGCTGAAGGCCGCCTTTTGCCGCGGCGGACTCTTTTCTTACCCCGGACAGCACGCAGCTTCCGATGTCGGAGTCGGTCAGTATCCCTATGATCGGATCGCCGCCGTTTCGCTTTTCCGGCACTACAAGGGGCGACAGTATCTTGCCGTCGCGAAGGATGGTTATCTTCAGGCCGTTTTTCTCGACGGCCTCTTTGTTGAGTTGATGGATATCGTCCATCGTCGGCGGATTGTCCCTTTCGCCGTAATCGACGATTATGTCGCCGGGCCTGAGGCCGGCCTTGTCGGCCGGAGAATCCTTGTGAAGCGCCCGGACTTCAACTCGCGGGATCATTCCCAGGATGTCCAGATTTTCCCCGCGGATATCCTCGCGCGGCACGGATTTTTCGGTGTTGTCTTCAAACCCGATCCTCACTTTTCCGTTTTCGACGCCGAGCAGCCGGCCTCTCAATATCCGGCCGTCCTTGAGGACTATGAATTGTTCGCCGTTTTTAACGCTCGGCCTGATCGTCAGGTCGATTTTTCCGGAGCCGTCCTTCCGCAGGATCGACGCTTTTATCGGCCTGCCGTCCAACTCCTTCTCGATCCGGTCGATCTGCCAGTTGTATTTGACGGGCTGGCCGTTTATCGCCACAAGCCTGTCGCCGGTTTTTATGTCAATGTCCGTTATCAGGTTTTCGATTTCGCCAAAGACCGTGTCCTGGGCCGGCATGATGCCGAAGGAATTGACCCTGCCGGCGCCCGGTATGAGCGTTTTCTGCAAACCAACAGTGGCCACGCCCCTGACAGGCCTGTTGCCGTCGGCCAGCCGTTCGATTTCAAAACGGAATTTATCGCCGCTGCCGGCAAGGACGGATTTGACTGCGATGTCCTGGAACGTAATCGCCGGCTCGCCGTCGATGCTGATGATCCTGTCGCCGGGCTTGAGGCCCTCGATCCGGTTGGCGGGACGCGAGGCGCCTGTCGCGGCTGGGTCGGCCGGCTGGGACATCGGCTCGGACCATGTAATTACAGCGGTATCCGCGGGCGAGCCGGGCATGACCAGCCCGACGACAGGCGCGGGCATCCGGATGCCGATCATGCAGACCGCGATGAACAGGATGGCCCCGAAGATCACGTTCATCACCACGCCGGCGGATATCACCGCAAGCCGAACTCCGATCGGCTTGGCGTTGTACGCGCGGGGGTCGGGTTTTTCATCCGCATCCATCGGCTTGAAATCCTCCTGCCCGAGCATCTTGACGTATCCGCCCAGCGGGAAGGCCTTGAGGCAGTATTCCGTCTCGCCCCGGCGGAACGCCAGAATGTTCGGGCCGAAGCCCAGCGCGAAACGCTCCACTTTTATGCCCGCCCACTTGGCCACCAGGAAGTGCCCCAGTTCGTGCACGAAGATGACCAGCCCCAGGCCTATTATGAACAGCAGAAGCGGCCAGACCCAGTCAACCAGTATGTTTGCCATAACCACTGATGCCATCATCGTATTTTCCGTGTTCCTTCGTCAGGCCGGCAGATACAGAATTTTCCGCAACCCTTTTTCTTGCCCATCGGTCAGTCTCGATCAGCGCCGGCATGTTGACCTGAGGGACCTGCCGGACCTCGCCCATTATAGCTTCGACGGCCGATACTATCCCGCCAAATTTGATCTTTCCGTCCAGGAAGGCCTGGACCGCCGCCTCGTTTGCGGCGTTCATCGCGGCCCCGGCCAGTCCGCCTGCCCTGACGGCCTGATACCCAAGGTTCACCGCACGCTGGAACCGCTTCGACAGCGGCGCGAAGGACAGATTCGCAATCGCGGCCAGGTCCAGGGGCGCCACCGAACGCGGCGGGCGGTCCGGCCAGAACAGAGCGTAGGCGATCGGACCTTTCATGTCCGGCCTGCCCATCTGTGCGATCACCGACCCATCGCAGAATTCCACAAACGAATGCGCGATCGACTGGGGATGCTGGATAACCTCGATCTGCTCGGGCGAAAGGTCGAACAGCCAGTGCGCCTCAACCACCTCCAACGCCTTATTCATCATTGTTGCAGAATCGACCGTGATCTTGGGGCCCATCTTCCACGTCGGGTGATTGAGGGCCTCGCTCACCGTCGCCTGCTCGGCCCGGCCGTCGTCCCAGTCGCGCAGCGCCCCGCCGCTGGCCGTCAGAACCACGCGGCGGACCTCCCGCATCTTGCCTGCCTGGAGGCACTGGAATATCGCCGAGTGCTCGCTGTCCACCGGCAGGACCTCCACGCCGGCCTTGCGGGCGGCGGACATCACTATCTCACCGGCCATCACCAGCGTCTCCTTGTTTGCCACCGCCAGCCGCGCCCCGGCCTCGATGGCCGCAAGCGTCGGGGCGAGGCCGGCCGATCCGACCACCGCTGTCAGCACGATGTCGGGCTTGCTCAGTTTCACAAGTTCGCTCAGGCAGTCGCCGCCCGTCAGGAGTTTTACGCCCTTTGGGAGTTTGCCGGCCAGCTTGCCGGCCGACTGTTCATCCGTCATCGCCGCCAGCGGCGGGGCGAATTCCGCCGCCTGCCCGGCCAGAATCTCCCACCGGCTGGCCGCCGAAAGCCCGCAGACCGTCAGACCCGGCAACTCGCGGATCACCGCCAGAGCCTGGCTGCCTATGCTCCCGGTCGATCCCAGTATGCAGACTCGCCTCTGTTTCATGGCCCGCAGTATGGCCCCCCGCCGCCCTTTCGACAAGAGTTTTGCAGAGAAACGCCTGCCTACTGTCCGCGATTTTATACCACTCCATCCGGGCCGGGCGTATAATACTCATGCGGAAAGGAAGACCATGCCCCCAAAAGAAGAGAGAATAGACGGGCTCAGTGGGAAGAAGATGGCCGCTATTGCAGGTATTGTGGTTGCGGCCGTCCTGCTGGCCGTTACAACCGTGTGGTATTTGACCACAGATCGCGCCAAGGCCAGTCTGACCCAGGCGATGCAGAAGGCCGACGTATCCATCGCCGCCCAGGACTACGTTGGAGCCAGGAAAACGCTCGAAGACGCCATCGCCGCCTTTCCCAACCGCTACGACAAGGCAGAAATAACAGCACCCGCTCAAAAACGCCTCCAGGTGATCGCCGCCAAAACCGCTGAGCAGGAAGCCCTTGCCGCCATCACTGACATAAAGACCAAGATGGCCACCGGCGACTATCAGAAGGCCATCGATGCCGCCAATAAGGCCATCAGAAACTTCTCCGACACGCCCAGCAACAAGGACTTGCTCGACTTACTGGCTATTGCCACTGAAAAGCTCAAAAACCAACAGACCACCGATGCTGTAAAGGCTGAAGCCGAACAAAAACGCAAGGAGCAAGAAGCCAAGGTCAGACATGAGCGTTTCATCAAGTACCGCGATGAAGGCGACACCGCCTTCAATGCCGCCACACCAAATTACACCGCTGCCGTGACGGCTTACGAGAAGGCCCTAGTGCTCTGTCAGCCGTAAATTGATGGATATAATCTTTTCAGTTTAATCCGTGCATCTTCTGTGGTGAACTGCCAGTCGACCTTGTTCTCAGCCTTGTCGCGTGCAGCTTCCCAAGCCTTCACTTCCCGCCGCAG
>JACRIL010000008.1 GCA_016235825.1 Planctomycetota bacterium | reverse complement strand
TGAATCTGTTTGACATCCATGCCGTAGCTCCTTTGCTGTCAAGGCGTCCTGTAAGGAACCATCGGATGGCTGGATGAATTTTCTTGAGCTAAAGTCTCGTTGTAGTGCTATACGATCAAGATAAAGAAGGATGTTTCCTACGCGCCGAACGAATGTTTCGGCCTGGACAAAGATGGCAAGCCAAAGAGCAGGACGGTGAAGGCGGAGGATTTCGTCCTGGCCTTCAAGCGGATATGCGATTCGCACATTGTCAGTCCGCTTGCATACGCTTTTATTGAAGGTTCTGTCTCCGGGACCAAGGAATATAATGAGGCCACGAAAAAATACGCCAAAGACGATTTCAGTCGGTATGACAAAGAGGAACTCAAGGGCGTAAAGGCCCTTGACGACCTGACGCTGCGAATAACGTTGAATGAGCCCAGTCCCATATTGATCTATGCCCTCGCCATGTCGAATTTTGCCCCTTTTCCCAAGGAAATAATCGACTTTTACATAGGTCCGTTCAATGAGAGCCTGCCCGCCACAAGACGGAACTGCGTGATAACGGGTTATAAGGCGATGGCCGGCACCGGGCCTTATGTTGTGGAATCATTCGAGACGACGAAGCACTATATACTTGTGAAAAATCCGCTGTTCCGCGAGGAATTTTACCCCAAGCCTCCGGACCTCGGCAAACTGGATGAGGCCGCAAAGAAAGCGGTTCAGGCGGACATCGACGCTGGGCTGTACCAGGATGCCGGCAAACGCCTGCCGTTGATTGACAAATTTATTTTAGTTTATGTCCCTGAAAGCGAACCGGCGTGGAAAATATTTATGGAAGGCAAGACTGACGTTTCCGGCATTCCACAGGACATCTTCAAAAAGGTCGTCAGTGTTAAGGGCGAACTGCTGCCTGAATTCGCAAAGCAGAATCTGCGTTTGATCAAATATAGCGATCCGTCAGTCTACTGGCTTGGCTTCAACCTGGATGACCCCGTGCTGGGCAAGAGCAAGTCGCTCCGGCAGGCGATGAGCCTTGCGTTTGACAGACAGAAATATCTCGATGACTTGTTTAACGGCAGGGGCGTGCCCGCGAAAACCTGCGTCCCGGATGGCTTTGAAGGTTCTGACAGGGCAAGCCCCTATGGCAAATATGATCTGAAGGCGGCCAAGGCCAAGATGGACGATGCCCGAAAGGAACTGATCGTCGCCGGCGTGATCAAGGATGGCGATGAAATGCCGACTCTGACTTTGGATTTGGGCGGCAGGGATTTGCAAGAGCAAAAAATGGGTGAATTCTGTCAGAAGCAATTTGAACAAATCGGCCTGAAATTGGAGGTAGTCTTGAACGATTGGCCGACGCTTCTGGGTAAAGTGGAAAAAGGCAAGACCCAGATGTATGCAACGGGTTGGCATGCCGATTATCCCGACTCGGAAAACTTCCTCCAACTGTATTATTCGCCCAACATTAAGAATCAGACCAATCAGACCCGCTATTCAAATCCTGCTTTCGATAAATTATACGAGCAGGCCGTCAAGATGAACCCGTCAGCCGAACGGGCCAAACTTTACGGCCGGATGCTCGATATCCTCAATGAAGATTGCCCCGTGCTGCTTCTGACCGAACCTCTATCTTATATACTGGCGAGGGATTGGGTATGTAACTTCAAGCCGTATCCTATCGGAAATGGTTTCCTGAAATACCGCCGGATCGACGTTGAGAAGAGAAACGAATTCCTCAAGAAGAACGCGGCCAAAGGCGACTGAAAAAATCTGCCCTATCTTCCCTGCCTTTGGATGAGGAATTCGACGAGCGCCTTGTCGAAGGTCATGGCGTTTGAGACGGTGGCGAAATCGGCGCGGACGGCCTGGCACTGTCGGCGATATTCCTCGATGAACTTGCGAACTTCGGCGACGTACTGGGCCCTGATGGCCTGCGGGTCGGCCACGAGCTGCTGGCCGGTCTCAGGGTCCTGGAAACGCACCTGCCCGTCGAACTCCAGTTCCAATTCGCTCTGGTCGAGCACCTGGAAAATAATCAGGTCGTGGCCGGCGAACTTGAGATGGTGCAGGGCGTTGACGACCGGCTCCTGGTCGGCGATGAGGTCGGAAAACAGGATCATCAGCCCCTTTTTGCGGACGCGCCCGGCGATGTCGTGGATCGCCTCGGCTAGGGCGGTCGGGCCGTAGGGTTTGGTCCTGGCCAGCATCGAAAGAATGTGGGTCAGGTGCGACCGCTTGCTTTTGGGCGGCAGGAAGTTTCTCACCTTCTGGTCGAAGCAGAACAGCCCCACCGAGTCCTGCTGATTTATCATCAGATAGCCCAGGGCCGCGGCGAGGCAGATCGCATAGTCCATCTTGGTCATCCGCCCGCCGGTGGAATAGTCCATGCTGCCGGAGCAGTCGACCAGCAGGTAGGCGTCCAAGTTGGTCTCGGCCTGGAACTTCTTGATATAGTACCGGTCGGTCTTGCCGTAAACGTTCCAGTCGATCTGCCGGATGTCGTCGCCGGGGGAATACTTGCGATGCTCCGAGAACTCCACCGAAAACCCATGAAAAGGCGAGGCGTGCAGCCCGCTGATGAATCCCTCGACGATGAATCGGGCCTTGAGGTCCAGTCGCTGGACCTGCTGTATGACGTCCGGGCGGAGATATTGTTCGACTGTCAGCGGCATTGCCGATGGCGATTGTGGCCGACGGCCGGGCGTAAGTCAATTCCGCACGTGCCGCAATGGGTCAGTTACAGGGAGAAACCAAACAATCTTTCGCCATCTTGTGGTGTGGGCGTCTCGCCTGCATTTCTTTTTCTTCTTTGCATTGCAGGCAGGATGCCCGCACAACAATCCCCCTGTAACTGACCCATTGCCGGAATCCGCTTGATTTGCCCCCCGGCGGAAAATAAAGTGAATATTGTCCGCTTCCGGGGAATCGCAATTGCAATGCGGTTTCAGCGGGGCTGACGGGTTTTGCCAGCGTAGCTCAACGGTAGAGCACCGCTTTTGTAAAGCGGTGGTTGTGGGTTCGATTCCCTCCGCTGGCCTGGATGGAATTTGCAAGCCGGAGAACTGTTCCGGCAAAAAATGCGCGGATTTTCTATCTTTTGCCGTAGTAATTGTCCGGGGCGTCGATGCCCAGTGGCGGGAAATCCTTCAGGATCACCGGCTCGGCGACCCAAAACCGCTCGTAAGCGGGCGAGCGGTCTTTTTTCAGGGCCGCGATCTCCCTCTTGAAGTCCGCCGCGGTTTTACGGAATACCGCGTACTGCGAGACCTGCGTGGCCCATGCCTCCTCGCCTTTTTCCTTGTAGGCGGACACGTCGATCACCACTTGCGGCAGCGGGGCCCTGACGCCCTTGTAATAATAAAGATAAGGCGTCTTCCACGGTTTGCCATCCTCGGCGGCCACGGGCTCGCCGGCGTGAAAATACGCGGACCTGGTGATAAAGTGCGTGGCCACGTGGTCGCGGTGCTCGTCGTGCGGGCCGTGAGTGAAGATGGCGTCCGGCCGCACGTCGCGGATGATTTTAATGAAACGCTTGAGCGTCGGCTTGTCGTTGGTCAGTCCCATGTCCGGGATGTCCATGATGACCCGCCGGGCGATGCCCAGCACGCGATTGCAGTTGCGGGCCTCGCGGGCGCGGATCCGGACGATGCTCTTCTTCATTTTCGGGTCGGGATAGCCCTCGCAGCCGTTGGTCATTATGACCACGGTAACGGCCACGCCCTCGTCGGCCAGCCTGGCCATCGTGCGGGCCATCGTGATCTCGTCGTCAGGGTGCGCGCCGAAAACCAGTATTCGCCTGTAGTTCATTCTGCAATCGCCTCAACGCCGCAAATCAGCGCGGCTCCATTTTTCGGCGTGAAAGTAATTTTGAGTTCTCCTTTCACGTTTATTCCTTTCAACTCTTTCACAAGAAGCCGACGGGGGCCGCCGGTTTCCCTTACTATATCCAGGTCCTCGATTTTAATCTGATCCTGAACGGAGATGGAGAAGACCCGCTCGTCCGCCTTGACTTCATCCGGCTCGGCAAAATACAGGCGCACGGTATATGGCCGGGCCTTTGCGTCATCCTGGGCCAATGAAAGGGCGAACGACCGGATTCCCGCGATGCCGGAAGCTGCGACCCATTTCAATCCTTCGCCGCTCATTCGCGCCGAATGGTGCAGAAATGGCTGCGCGTTCTCCGGCGATATTGAAATCTTGATTTCGGGAGAAGGCCCGCCGATGACGGGGTATTCCAGCCAGAGCGTACTGTCGTCAGCCATACGGTCTCCCGGAGCGCCAAGGTTGACTCCGATTCGGGCAATAGGTTCATCGCCGACGACGAAATCATTAAATGTCCACATTTCCGCCTCCGGCATGCGGATCAATGCAAGAGAACATTGATTCTGATAGCTGCAAGCGCAAAGTCGCGTGTAATCCGGCGCGCTCAAAACGCCGTTTGCCGGAATAAGATTCGACGTGCAGCCCGATTTAAACCCGCCGAAGTTGCCGGTGCCGCCGTTGCGTTCCAGATCATAAAATCCGGCCGCCGCGGACCGGAACAGAATAAGATGCTCGCTGCCTATCGAGTGATTGCAGCCGTAGAATCGCTTGAACTTCCATTCCATATGTCCGTTCGTTAAAGGATTTTTCCGGGATACGGCCTCGCCGGAAATAAGGCTGACGCCGCCCTCGGCAGTTACAATCATATCCTGGCACAAAAGACGGACTCCCGAGCCTCCATTCGGATTTTCCCACAGCAGTTTTCCGTCTTTTCCGCGGTATGCCGCAATTTTTTTCGGTTCGTCGCTCAGCATGTCCGGGGTGGGCCTTCCGGCCTGGATCAGGATGTCGTTCTTTTCTGAATATCCCAGCCATGTTCCGAACACTCCCTTGTCGGTGCTCCATACCACCTTTCCGGTCCGCAGTTCCAGGGCGGAAAGAACGCCGCCGTCCGATATTTTCCTGCCTTGACGTTTGGAAAGGTCCTGCACGGAATCAGGCCAGCGATCGATGCAAAAAACCATCCCTTTTCCAGCCGCCACCCCATTGTGGAACAAAGAATACGTTGCCGGTTTTTTCCAGAGAACCTTGCCCGAATTGCGGTCCATGGCCACCAGTTCCCTGCTGACGGTGGAATCCCTGTTAAAACCGCCCGGCCCATCTTCGTCTTTTTTGGGGATCTGGCTCAAACAGGCCTCCAACAAACTCCGGTTAAGTTTGGGCAGCGCCACGGCGTCAGTCGACCTTCTGGCGTCGTCCGCCAGCAAGCGGTCGATTTCCGACTGGATTGCGGCAATTGTCTCCGGTTTGGCTTTGGCCTTTACATCGTTCGATATATTCTTCGATAGGGACGGATCCAGTAAAAGCTTGTTCAGATTCTTCTGGAAAAAACTTTTATCTTTCTCGTTTTTATCCTTGGGAATAACGGCAAAATCCGTAATCTGCTTGAAGAACTGCAGGACTACATCGCTGTTTCCCGGGGTCAGGACAATCTTGTCCGCTTCATGCAAGCTGAAAAACGGGTCCCGGTCAAACCGCATGGGAATTGACGCCGCCAGCAGGATATTGTCGCAAATGCGAATCTGCCCCCATTCCGGTTCGCCGTCCGACCCGTCAATGGCTGGAAGCATGAATTCGGACAACGTTTTCCCCGAACGCGAATCCAGTCGAAGGCACTTCTTTCCGTGAACGACGTACACTTCATCCTCCAGAGACACGTAATTGCTCCCAATCGAGTTCGCGCCCGGCTGATGCATATGAAGGGGGCTGTCAAAAAACTTTCCCAGATTTTTCAGAGCCGTTTCCCAGAGAATGCGCCCTGTGTAGACATCCAATGCACGGAGCATATCCTGTCCTTCGATGAACAGGCGGCCGCCAACCACCTGAGGCGAAGGGCCATGGCCATGCTTGGGAAGAATCTTTTCATTTTCCGAACCGCCAAACCAGAGTATGCCCAGCGGCGCCTTGATATATTTGTCCCGGGATATCGCCGTGTTGGCTGGATCTGCATACTGGTGCGTCCAGTCCGCCGAACCGGGAATAGCTCCGACCCGCTTGAGCACGAGGGCGCCGTCAACATCGGCGGTTTCCGAGCAGGGAAGTTTTGCGTCGTTTATCCACCGGGTCAAACTTTGCCGCTGATCTGCTGCGGCGAAAAACCAGGCCGTGCCGCCATAAGGACGGAGCACATCAAATATTTTTCTGACGGAAGCATCTTCCGCACCAGTCTTAACGACTGGCGCCACTTCAAATACCATAAGACTCGCCAGATAGGGCGGCAGATCAACGGCTGCCGGATCTCCGGGAAAGACCGATGCCCGCCGGCCATACAGGCCGGCCGCATCAAGGTCTTTGCGAAGAGCGGTTCTTTTTTCCTGATCAGGCTCCACAAAAATCACGTGCAGGTTCGATTGACGCGCCAGTTCCTCCGCCAAACGCCCATTGCCCGCAACCACCGCATACCCATCTGTAATTCCGGTCTGCTTCAGCACCATTGCAGCCTTGGCGCCCCACTCGCCCTGCGGCGAAGATTTCTTCTCGCCCGACGCCGGCGCTTTTGCCTCTCCTTTCTTTTTGCCGAAGCAATACACGCGGCCTTCCAGGGTTACCGCGAATAATTTGTCGTCTGCCGCCAGAAGGGTCGCCGGCGTTCCGCGTATTTCCGCCGTCCATGAAATTGCTGCTTCTTCGCCTTTTTTAGGAACGTTGATCGCACAGATAGAATTTGGACTGCCGGCGTAAAGCCGCGCCCCGGCCGCAATCATGGCCGTTACGCCGCCAGGCTGTTCGGCCTGCCACAAGGTGTTGAGACCTTTTTCGCCGGATTTAAGCTGAAACATCCGTTTGTCGACTTTTCCGGTGGTTCTGGCCGCGGATTCCACGATTTGGACGTCCTGAATGTCATTAGCCGTAATCGCGCCGTTTCTGAGGGAAAACGCGGCTTGTTCGGTCAGCACAGGCGTCGCCCCTAACGATGAAATCATAATTCGGTATCCGGTTTCACAATCATACATTTCCGCACCGTTGAAAAAAAAGCGTCCGGTTGTCGCGGAAAAATAAAAGCCGTTCTTCCCGTTCGCAGCCAGATGGAAATACTGCAACTTGCCGGTTTCCCTGTTGAAACATGCCGGCACGGCCCGTCCGTTTGGCACAAGCAGTTTGCCGCCACTGACGGTCATATATCCCTGGGGAGCTATTCCGGCGAAGGCGGGGCTTTCATGCGGTTGAAACTGGTATATTGCACCGGCGCCGTCGTTTATCCAAACGACTTTGCCGGTTGCGGCGTCGAGGGCATAGACAAAAATACCCATGAACGGCCAGATGCCCGCGCTGAAATAAACCTTTCCATCGGCGATCGCCGGCGCGCCTCGGGCCGGCCACGTGGAAATCAGGCGTCTGTTGCCCAGTATCGGGCGGACGGCCGGTGCGGCGTTGAATTTCCAAATCAACTCGCCGGTTTGGGCCGAGAGACAATACAGGCAGCCGTCGTCGCAAACGAAATATACTTTTCCTTCACATGCCGCCGGGGCGAATCGAATCGGGCCGTCAGCGTAAAATTTCCATTTTTCGTCGCCGGTTTCCGTATCCAGCGCGATCAGACAGTCGTTAAGCGAAGAGCCGAAAAACAGGGTTTTTCCAAGCACTACCGGCTCATAACTCAGATCGAACATGAGACGATCCTGGTCGGGCCATGCAGGCTCAAGCGGAGGAAACTCCCTGACCCATTGCAATTGCAGGTCGGGCGGAAGGCCGTCGGGAGAAGCGCCGGTCCGCGATGCGTCGTGGCGCCATGTCGGCCAGTCCGCCCCAAAGATATTCGCGTTGAAAAGGAAGAAAGAAAATAAGAACAGGCGAACCAGTATTGTCCGGGCGGTCAGATCCGTGTCGCATGTTTTTGATGCCATAGTAGTATCCTTATGATCATTTGGATATTTCACTCGGGCTTTCCGCCTGCCGGCAACAAGTGAATCGCTACGACCTTTTGCAGGTTTGGTCTTTATATGCCGGAGCGGTTCAGTTTCCGTTTTTTTCATCATTTTTCAGCTTGTTCCGCAGTTCTTTTATTTTTCTCCGCTGGCGGATTATGATTACGATCAATATCACCATAAAGGCCGGCCAGAGGAGGCAGAATATCAGGACGTTGATCGTGTTGTAGCTGACGCCGAACATGTCCGCCAGCCAGCGGAGAAAATACACGCAAAGATAGAACATGCCGTCAATAACCGTGCTTCCTGACCTGATGGGCGCGTCGCTCATTCAAAGTTCTCTGAAAAATACGTGCAATCCGGGTAAAAGCGTGTTTCAGGACGATTCCTGGCCGGCGATCTGGCGTCGTCTGACAAGGTAGTAAATGGCCGGGTAGACGAGCAGTTCCATGGTGAAACTGGTGAAGAGCCCGCCGATCATGGGCGCGGCGAGTCTCCGCATGGTGTCGGCCCCGGCGCCGTCGGCCCACATCAGGGGCAGCAGGCCGACGAACGTGGTGGCCACCGTCATTGCTTTTGGCCTGATTCGCTTGACGGCGCCGTCGTGGATGGCGTCGCGCAGGTCCCGGATATTTTTGAGCCGGCCTTCCCGCCTGAACCGCTCGATGCTGTTGTCGAGATACATAAGCATGACAAGCCCGGTCTCGGCGTCCAGGCCGGCAAGGGCGATCAGCCCGACCCAAACCGCCAGCGACAGGTTGTAATCCAGCAGGTACAGCAGCCAGACGGCCCCGACCATGCTGAACGGCCAGCCCAGGCAGATGACCGCGATGCGGAACCAGCTTTTCGTGGCCATGTACAGCAGCAGGATGATGATCATTATGGCCAGCGCGCCGGCGGCGATCAGTTGAGGCCGGGCGGCCTCGATGTATTCGTACTGGCCGGACCAGATGATCGAGTAGCCGGGCGGCAGGCTTACGCTCCGCGAAACGGCCGTTTTGGCGTTTCGCACGTAGGCGACCAGGTCGATCCCCGCGACGTCCACGTAGACCCAGTTGCTTGGCCGGGCGTTCTCGCTGCGGATCATGTCGGGACCGGGCCTGATGTGAAAACTGACGAGCTGGCCCAGCGGCACCTGTGCGCCGGCGGGCGAGGCGACAAGAGTCTGTTTCAGCGCCGCCACGCTGTCGCGAAGCTCCTGGTTGTAGCGGACGTTGACCGTGTACCGCTGGAGGCCCTCGATAGTCGTGGTCGCGTCCATTCCGCCAAGGGCGGTGTTTATGACATCCTGCACATCGTTGACGGACAGATCGTACCGGCTCAATTCAGACCGGATCGGCTCGATGTCGAGATACGAGCCGCCGAAAGTCTTTTCGCCGAACACGCTGGTAGTGTAAGGCCCGGTGGCGGCGTCGGACTTGAGCACCTGCACGACCCGTTCGGAGAGGTCCGAGAGGGTTTGCAGGTCCGGCCCCATGACCTTTACGCCTATCGGCGTCTTGATGCCGGTCGAGAGCATGTCGATCCTGGTCCTGATGGGCATGGTCCAGGAATTGGTCAGGCCGGGAATCTGGAGGATCTCGTTGAGGCCCGGGACGTGGCCGGCGCCGGGCAGTTCAAAGCCGTATACAAGCTCGCCGGTCGTTATCGGCCGGATGTCGGGCCATATCTGGCGGGGCAGCCATTGCAGAAAGCCCGGCCAATCGCTGTAAAAGCGTTCCACAGGCACGTGCCGCCAGGCGGACTTGTCCCGCTTGAGCGTGATGGTCGTCTCGATCATGCTGACGGGGGCCGGATCGGTGGCAGTCTCGGCCCTGCCGGCCTTGCCAAGCACGCTCTTGACCTCCGGCGCCCGCATGATAAACCGGTCCGTCTGCTGGAGCAGTTCGCGGGCCTTGGCCATGCTTATGCCCGGATCGGTCGTGGGCATGTAGAGCAGGTCGCCCTCTTCCAGCGGCGGCATGAACTCGCTGCCGAGCCTGGAGAACGGCCAGGCCGTTACGACGACGAGCAGGACCGCTGTGGCGACAATCAGCCAGCTTCGGCGCATGGCAAACCAGAACGGCCCATCGTAAGCCCGCTGGAGGAATCTGCTGATCGGATTTCGCTGTTCGGAGAATATTCTCTGCGGAAGGATTATGATCGCGGCCAGCAGCGCCCATCCGCCGGCAAGCCATATCCGGTAATCGGCCAGGCTGCCCAGCGGCACGGCCATCAGCAGCAGTGCCGGGGCAAGGATGAGCGCCGCGGTCCATGCGATCTCCTTGCGTCCGGGCCGCTCGAAGACCGCTCGTTCGCTGATGAAATAGACCATCAGGACCGGCAGGATGGTAACCGCCAGAACCGCCGCGGCGGCCATCGAAAAGGTCTTCGTGTATGCCAGCGGCCTGAAAAGCCTGCCCGACTGCTCGCCCAGCACCAGGATCGGCAGGAAGCTGACCGTGATGACCAGCAGGCTGAAGAACAGGCTTGGCCCGACTTCCTTGGCGGCCTCGGCGATCAGTTCCGCCCGCGGCGTGGGCGCCAGGCCCTCGGCGAGGCGGAGCTTTTCCCGCTCCAGGTGCTTGTGGGCGTTCTCGACCATCACGATCGAGCTGTCAACCATAACGCCGATGGCGATGGCTATTCCGCCCAAGCTCATGATGTTGGCGTTGATCCCCAGCAGGTGCATCACGGCCAGGCTGACCAGCACGCCCACCGGCAGGACGACCGCCGCTACCAGCGAACTGCGGGCGTGCAGCAGGAACAGTAATATCGTCAGCGAGACGATGATAATCTGCTGGATGAGTTCGTGGCTTAGAGTCGCAATCGCCCGTGATATCAGGTCGCTGCGGTCGTAGCCGATCTCGATGGCCACGCCGGGCGGCAGATTTTCTTCCAGTTCAGCCAGCCGCTGGCGGACGGCGCCGATGGTCGTGGCGGCGTTCTGCCCGAACCGCATGACGACTATGCCTCCGACCGCCTCGCCCTGTCCGTTCCAGTCGAGCACGCCCCTTCGCATCTGCGGCCCCAGCCTCACGTCGGCCAGGTCCGCCAGGCGCACCGGCGTGCCTTCCGGCGAACTGCCCAGCGGAATGTCCCGCAGATCGGCCAGGACCTTCGCAGTCCGCATCTCATCGAGTGTCTTTCCCTCCCGCTTCGCGCGCGACAGTTCCTCGTCTCCGAGCGTGCCGAGGTAGCCCAGCCCCTGCACGACATATTCCCGCTCGCCGATCTCGATCACGCGCCCGCCGACGTTGATGTTCGACTTTTCAATCGCCTCGCGGAGGCGCTCCAGCGGCATTTTGTAAGCCAGCAACTTTATCGGATCGACCACGACCTGGTACTGCTTCTCGAACCCGCCGATGCTGGCGACCTCGCTGACGCCGCCCAGGGCGGTCAGCTCATATCGCAGGCGCCAATCCTGGAGTCCCCGCAGGCCGGCCAGGTCCTGCTCCGACGCCTTGAGCGTTTGGCCGTCCAGCGGACAGGTCTTCGTCTTTTCGTCGAATACGCGATGCCTCACGAGCCTGTCGCGGATATTCTGATCGTTGGGCAACCGGTCGAACCACTTGCCGCTTTCGGGATCGTGCCACAGGCCGTTGGGGTGGTTCGGGCAATAACTGCCCGTGGTCAGGACGTACTCGTAAATCCATCCGACGCCCGTTGCGTCCGGTCCGATCTGCGGCGAAACGCCTTTCGGCAATTGCCCCTGCACGTAGCTCATCCGCTCCAGCACGCGCGAGCGGGCCCAGTACATGTCCGTGCCGTCATCGAAGATGATGTAAACGAAGCTCACGCCGAACAGGCTATAGCCGCGAATCACCTTCGAGCCTGGCACTCCGGCCATCGCCCGCGCCAGAGGATACGTAACCTGGTCTTCGATTATCCGCGGACTCTGCCCCTCGTAATCCGTCTTTATAATGACCTGCACGTCGGACAGGTCGGGGATGGCGTCCACCTTTATCCGCTGCATGCTCCACAGGCCGGCGACGGCGACGGCCGCGATGAGTATCGCCGCCATCATGCGGTTGTGGATGCACCAGTCTATCAGGCGAGCTATCATGTCGGGATTTCCGTATTATCAGCCTGCAACGTTACAAAGGCAATTTTGCCGGTCCGATTGGCACATTCAATCACCTTATTTTCGCCCTTTTATGGTTTAAATCCGATCGCCGGGCTTTGCGCGTCTTTTAATCGCCGATCTACAAATAGCGGCCAAATCGTATAGCCCCAAAGGGGGCGCAATATTAAAGCCCAGGGCAACGCCCTGGGATCCGGCCGGCCCCAACATTCAAGCCCTGAAGGGGCGAAATAAAAAAAATTCTAATTAAGTCTGTCAAAACCAGGAACCCAAAGACGCGCATCACCTTATGTTCTTCTGTTTGGTAGCGTTGCAGTATTCTCCGGCATCGTCGCGGGGGCGGTCGCCGGCTGCTTTTGCGGCGATGGCGAAATGGGCAGCGCCGTCCTGCTGTCGAAGCAGCCAAGCATCGCCCTGCCGAAGAACGGATTGCGGACCTCGCCGGCCTCTTGCAGCCAGTGAGCCCCGCCCTGGCCCGGCCGGTACATCGGACAGCGAAGCTCCTGTATCTCGACTTTCATCTCCGCCGGCACGCCAGTCTGGCGGAGCAGCCGGGCCAGCGCCACGGACAGGTCGGCGAACGGCTCGCGGGCCTGTTCGATCTTGCCCGCCTGGGCGATTTTCAGCGCGTTGGCCCGAATATCGGCCGCTTCCGCGTGCTTGTGCCAGAAATGCTCATCGCCAGGCGGCGGCGCGGCGAGCATCTTTTCGACCCGCCCGGCAATCTGGCCGGCCGGGGCGGCCAGGCCTTGAACGCTGTCTTCCGATAGTTTCTTTCCTATTTGCAGATAGGCCCCCAAAATTTCCGCGAAAGCATCCCGCAATTCAGGCGGCAAAGCCGCCTCGATCGGTGCGGCCTGGGCCGCCGCTGCCGGCTGAGCAGCCGCCGCCGGCTGGGTCGCCGCCAGGCCCGACTGCATCATCTTCATCAGATTTTCCCTGAACCTGGCCTCGCTATCCAGCAGGAATTGCCCGCTGGTTACGACCTTATCCAAGGGTTTGAGACCTTCGAGAATCTCAACCATCTCATCCTGCGCATGCACGCCGATCCTTACAGGCCGAGGCTCAAACCGCCCGTCGGCCAGGCTTACTATCACGATCTGCCTGGAGCCGGTGTCGATCACCGCCTCGCGCGGAACGAGCGTCCGGTTGCCGGCCAGTTCGCTGCGAATCTCGACGTTGGCGTACATGCCCGGCTTGAGCACCGGCTGGGCCGGATCGGGATTGTCGAATTCCAGACGCAGCTTCACCTGCCGCAACTCCGGATTGAGATACGGATAGATGTAGCTGATTTTTCCGCGATACTTCTGGCCGGGATAATAAGAAAGCTCAACCATCGCATCCTGGCCGACCTGCATGTAAGGAAGCTGATATTCATAGATTGCCACCAGCACCCACACCCGCGACAGGTCGGCGATGCGATACAACTGCATGCCTGGCTCGACCTTCATCCCCTCCACGACGTTCTTGGCGATCACCAGCCCGCCGACGCGGCTGAGGATGGCCATGGTCTTGGACGCCTTGCCGGCCTGCTCAAGCTGCCTGATCTGCTCCGGCGTTACGTCAAAATATTCGAGCCGCTTGCGGGCGGCCTCCAGAAGGTCGGTGTTCCATTTGCCCTGCTCGGCCGAGCCGCCCGGGCCGGCCGGCCGCTTTGCCTGAAGATATTCCTCCTGCGCGGTGTACAGGTCGGGCGAATAGATTTCAAAGAGGTCCTGGCCCTTTGAAACGGCCTGTCCCGTGTAGTCAACGTGCAGTTTTTCGATCCAGCCGGCGAACTTGGTGGTAACGTCGCGGACGAGCCTCTCGTCGTAATCGACCGACCCGACCGTGCGAATGACGTTGATTATCGGGCCGGTCGTAACCGGCGCGACCCGCACGCCGATGCTCTGCGAGATTTCCGGCGGAATGCTGACGGCGACCCCGCCGGCGGACTTGTCCGTATCCATCGGCACCAGTTCCATATGGCAGATGGGGCACAAGCCCGGATTGGGCAGCACCACCTGCGGGTGCATTCCGCAGGTGTACCACTTGGCCTTCGCCTGGCCCGACGCGCCGTCCCGCCCGCCGCCGGCGAACTGCCACGGATGGCCCAGCGACATGCCGGCCAGAAGCACTGCTGCTACGACACCGATTTTTATCGCCGCGGATTTCCATCTGCCTGTCGTCGGACCTTTGTTTTCGGCCTGTTCCATTTGTCAAATCCTCAATGCCGCCAAAGATTATTTGCTTTCCCGGCTGGCCGGCTGGGAGGTCGCCGCGATTTCCGCTGGCACCTTCCGCCCTATCATCATCTCGATCTTCGCCAGGCCGGTGCGAGTGTCGGCCACGGCCCGCTCGTAAGCCAGCTCGAATTCCAGCAGTATCCGCTGGGCATCTATCAGGTCGGCAAAGACGGCCTTGCCGGACTGGTAGGCCGCCCGCGTGCTTTGCAGGGCCTGCCTGGCCCGAGGCAGGAGCGTGTCGCGATACAGCCTGACCTTGCGGTCGGCGTTTCGATACTCGTAAGCGGCCATCTTCAGTTCGGCCGACAGCATGTTGGTCGCGGCCGTCTTCTCGCGGAGCGCGGCAAGCTGCCTGGCCTGGGCCTGCCTGACCGCGGCGGAGTATTTCTCGAACCAGATCGGCAGAGAAAGGCCTATCATCGGCGTCAGTGAACGCTCGCTGCCGAACTTGTATTCCAGGCCCAGCATGAAGTCGGGCAGAAAGTCCTGGCGGGACAGTTCCACGGCCTTTTCGGCCCCGGCAACCTCGTAACCCAAGGCCTTGAGCTGCGGACTCGATTCCAGCAACATCTGCCACGCCTGCCCGTCGTCAAGGGCGGCCTGAACCGGCTGGATCGCCTCCGGCCAGGGCAACAGCGGGCCGCCGGGCTGGTTTATCGCCGCCCGCAGGCGCTGGCTGACCGGGCCGCGCATGTCGCGCATCGATTCCAGTTCGTTCTGCATCTTGCCCAACTCGACCTGCGCGCGGATCACGTCGGGCTGCGAGCCGGCCGCCGCCGCGTAACGGCTGCGGGCGACGTCCTCGATCTGCCTGAGCTGATCGATATACCCGGCCGTAACCGCCACAGACCGGGCCAGGTAGTAATATTCGTAATAGGCCCGCGCCACCTCGTAGTCGAGCTTCAGGAGTTCGGCCTGATAGTCCTGCTGGCGGGCCTGGACTTCCTGTATCGCTATCGCGTGGCGCAATTGCAGCTTGGTGAAAAGAGGCAGGTCCTGCGTCAGGGCGATCATCTGGTTGTCCATCTTGGCGCTGTGGGAATCCTTCCGCGTGCCATCCGGCCCCATGTTGTCGTAGCTGGGCTTCTTGCCGGGCCACATGACCTCGTAGCCGTAGGCAAATCGCGGATCGGGCAGCGAACGGGCCTGGGGCAGTTCCTCCAGCGCGGCCTTCCATCGCTGGCGGGCGGCGTCCAAGGCCGGATTATTGGCCCGGGCCGCGCGAAGATAATCCTCCAGCGTGGGGTTCTCGCCGAGACTTCCGCTCTGCCGGCCGGCCTGTACGTAAGCCGTCGCCGCCGACTCGTATTCGCCGAATTCCTGACGCTCCTGGGCGCATGAACAAATCATCAGCACAATGGCGGCCAGCGGCGGATAAATTGGCACTTTTCGCATCAAATACTCCGGAGGTCCAGCCTGATGCGGCAGATTCCTTTCCTCCGCCCGGCGCGATATCGCCGGCAGACTTTGCCTCATTCAAACCATCATCCCCGCCGCCCCGCGGTTGTCAAGCGCCGCGGCAGGCAGGCACGGAAAAATCGCGCAGGTTGCCGCACCCGCTTACTTGCTGGCGTTCAGTTTGGTCTCTTTTTCCGCGTCGGTGAGCTTGTCCCACGCGGCCGGGCATTGGCCGCAGCACAGACCGACTTTCTGGCCCTTGAATTCCTTGATCAGATTCGCCGGCACTTTGGCCGGATCGATCTTGCTGCCCATTATCGGGCAGCGGGTGTTGACCACAGTTGCCTGGCCCTGGACCTCGGACTTGCTGCAGCCGGGCGACGCCAACATCGCCGCGCCCGCGATCGCGATAATCGCGACGAGAAGCGGTATTCTGCGTTTCATCTGGCGACTCCTTGCCTGATTGATTACTTGCTGGCGTTCAGTTTGGTCTCTTTTTCCGCGTCGGTGAGCTTGTCCCACGCGCTCGGGCAGCCGCCGCAGCAGAAACCGACCTTCTGGCCCTTGAATTCCCGGGTCAGGTTTGCCGGCACTTTGGCCGGGTCGATCTTGCTGCTGCTCATTATCGGACAGCGGGTGTTGACCACGGCTGGCTGGCTCTGGGCGGTTGTCGGGGCCGAAGCCGCCGTGACATGCGATCCATGTCCTTCATGGCCGGATGAGGCTCCGCAACATGCGGTCATCCACCCGGACGACATCAGCAACACCGGAACCGTGATCGCTAACACCAAAACGCCTAGCAGCATTGCAGTTTTCATCTCAAATCTCCTTGTGTTTATGCCCTTATCGATTTTTCCAGGCCATATTTTGACCGGAATATTATATATCACCAACTTTGTTAAGACAGTTTACTTGCCTAGCCGAAAATATCAAACAGATAATAAAAATATTGCGGGTTGCCAAACGGAACTTTGTCAGATTCTTTTACCTGCCGGTATTCAGTTTGGCCTCCTTTTCCGCGTCGGTGAGTTTGTCCCACGCGCCCGGGCAGCCGCCGCAGCAGAACCCGACCTTTTGGCCTTTGAATTCCCTGGTCAGGCTTGCCGGCACGCTGTCCGGATTGATCTTTTTTCCCAGAATCGGGCAGCGGGCGTTGACCGCGGGCGCCTGATCCCGGGCATCGGACCTGCATCCGGGCGGCGCCAGCATCGCCGCGCCCGCAATCGCGACAATCGCCGCGAGAATCAGCGCTCCTCGTTTCATCCTGAAACTCCTTAAAATACATCTGCACTCCCTCGGCTTACACGATATTATATCCGGGCAAACGGCGAGTTTCTTTCCCATTGTCGATAAGAGCCTATCCGAATAACTACGATGAGCTGCCCTTGTAGTTATCCGGATAGGCTCTAAAGGGCGTTTACATGAAAATTCTCGTGGCCAACTGCGGCAGCAGTTCGATCAAATATCAGCTATTCAGCATGACGGCTGAGCGGGTTCTCGCCCGCGGCCTGCTGGAACGGGTAGGCGACCCGTCCGCCCGGCTGCACCATTCCACGGACGCCGGCCGGCACGAACTGGATGTTTACGCCCCCGACCACTCCAGCGGCATGAAGATCATTTTCCGGATTCTGGCCGATCCGGAAAAGGGCGTCATAAAGAGCATATACGAGATAAACGGCGTCGGCCACCGGGTGGTGCACGGCGGCGAGGCCATGATCGACTCCTGCCGCGTGGATAACCGGGTAATCGCGATCGTTCGCGGAAATTTCGACCTGGCGCCGCTGCATAATCCGCCGAACCTGGCGGGCATCGAGGCGGCGATGGAGGTCCTGCCCGACGTGCCGCACGTGGCGGTCTTCGACACGGCCTTCCTGTCCACCCTGCCCAAAAAAGCCCACCGCTACGCCGTGCCGGCCGACTGGTACGAGGGCCATCACGTCCGCAAATACGGCTTCCACGGCGCCAGCCACAAATATGTCGCGCTGCGGGCGGCCGAACTGCTGGGCAAGCCCGCGGACCGGACGAACCTCATCACCTGCCACCTGGGCAACGGCTGCTCGATGACGGCCGTTGCCGGCGGAAAGGCGGTCGATCACTCGATGGGCATGACGCCGCTGGAGGGGCTTATCATGGGCACGCGCAGCGGCGACGTGGATCCGGCCGTCGTCCTCTACATGCTCGGCCGGGGGCTGTCGGCGCAGCAGGTGGACGCGGCGCTCAACAAGTCCTCGGGCCTGCTGGGACTCAGCGGCGTCAGTAACGACATGCGCGACCTGCTGGCCTTGTCGCACAAAGACGGCGATCCGCGGGCCGCCGACGCCGCGCTGGCCGTCGAGATGTTCGTCTACCGGATCGTCAGGTACATCGGCTCGTATTATGCGATCCTGCCGGGCCTCGACGCCGTCGTGCTCACCGGCGGGATCGGCGAAAATTCCGTGCCCGTCCGCGCCATGATCGTCGATCAACTCGCCAGGCTTGGCGCCCGGCTGGACGAGGCCCGCAACGGGCAGACCGTCAATGGCCGCGCCGGCCAGATCACCGCCGACGGCTCTGCCCTCGGGGTCTGGGTCATCCCGACAAACGAGGAACTCATGATCGCACGCGACACAAAGCGGATTATCGGGTCTGTTGTCCCGCGGTATTGAATCAGCCTGCGCCCCGTAACTGACCCATGACCGCCGGCTGGTAACGGTTTTTCCCGTTTTTTTCAGAATTGCAGCAGGATGGGCGGGCCAGGCGAGTATGGATTTGTAGAAAAGATCGGAAAGGAGCAACAGGCATGGATACTCGAACGGAATACGCCTTCGGAAATATGATGAAGCAGATTTACCGGATGGTGGATATACAAATTCCGGCCGATGCCGCCCCTTCCGACGCCTGCCGGCTGAACACGCCTCGGGCCTTCCAGACGGGGTTGCGGATCCCGCTTGCCAAAGAAGGGGGATTATCCGAAGACGAGATCATGAAAATTCTCGGCTGGCCGATTTGAACCTTTTGCCGTCATGCCGGTCAGACATAACTTCACGACTTGGGTCTACCTGATGGCGATCCTGCTCGACTGATGGTTCTTTCTATCTCACTTGTCCAGACCGAGCAATTCGCTGATGGCTTTCCACGCCTCTTGCCGGGTGGCGTCATACTTGGACGAGTCCTCCTGTTTTCCGCTTTTCCAGTATGTCTGGAGCTGCGAACTTTGCTTCAGGAGCAGCGTGTTTATGCTCTTTACTTTGGTCAGCGTCTCACGATCCTTCTTTCCAAGGTCTTCACAAGTCAGCAAATCGTCCATTTGCTTATCGATCCCGGCCAGAAGGGAATCTGTGGTATCCAGGATGGCTTGAGCTTCCTTGGTCTCGTATATCTCCTGTTCTTTGCCGTCGGCGATCATCCCGATCGACAAATAGGCTTCATAAAGATGTGCGGCTGCCATAGCGCCCAAGGTCTTCAGTATCCGGGTTTGGGTCTTGTCGGATGCCGCCGGCCTGGTTGTCAGAATCTCAGCCGGCTGAGACTGAACCGCCGGCGATGTCTGGCCCAAAAGGCTGATGTACGTCAGAGCGAAAGTTGAAGCCGCTGCCGCCACGTAGAAAGACATTTTCATGTTTGCACTCCTTTGGAACTTCGCGGGGCCATGTCGAATCTTCCCGGAGAAGATCCGACATAGCCCCATTTTAAGGCGTCTGATTTCATTTTCTGCAAAACTTTCCTACTTATTCCTGCCTTCCCCATGACCGTGCGACTTCCCGGAAGGTCCGCCCTGGTCATTGTCCTTCTCGTCGTCATCCGAATCGGCTTTATTAGGATTCTGGCCGGCTTGTTTTCCGGCCTGCCCTTTGCGGCCCTGATCCGCCGGCATCCGGCCCACGCCCTTGCCGCCCGCGGCTTTTGGCGTATTGTCGTCCCCGCCTTTTTTGAGTTGATTTTGACCCTGTTCCAGCCTCTTTCCCGGACCCTTGCCGTCTTCCGCCTTGGGATTATTGTCCCCTCCGCCCTTTTTGATTTGATCCTGCCCGTGTTTGTGCTTCTGTTTGCCCTTCAAAGCATGGATGCGGGCGGCCAGGTCTTTTCCATGTATGCCTTGATGGGACCAGCCGCTGACAACATGGCCGATGCCCTGGTCGACCGCCCCGTCATCATCGGATTTTGTCGCCTTGGGGGACTGTTTTTCCCCGGACTTTTCGGTGCGTGCGCCCGAGCCTCCAATATCCTTGCCCGGATGACGACCGGCCGGGTCTTTGGCCTTCTTCTGATCCGCATTGTCGTCGGCCCGCAGTTCAAGGACCTGAAAGAATACCAATGCCAGAATTGAGGATAAAAGGACGAGCCAGGACATTCTGTAGCCTGTCATGATTGTTCTCCTGAAGACGGTCGGACGCCCATCGCAAGAACCCCGTCGCCTTGACGGGATCGCGATGAACTTCTATTATATCATACGACAAACGCGCCGGTTCGTTGGCCAAAATCCGAAATATTCCGCCGGGACGGCTTTCTTCGCCCGCAACGGTATGATTTCAACCCAACGAAACGGCCTGTACCTCGTTTATATTATTGGCCAAGAGACGCCAGTGGAAAATCATAGCGATCCAATCACAGACTCCGGACATTCTTTGCTGCCGGATCGCTGCAACCGGGATGAACTCGTCTGTCGACACTGGCCCGAGGTATACCGCCTGATGTATCGCATGACCGCCAACGTGCATGACGCCGAGGAACTGACGCAGGAGACGTTCCTGCGGGCCTTGGCCAAAATAACCCGGTTTCGGGAAGGCAGTTCGGCTCGCGCATGGCTGCTGAGAATAGCCGTTAATGCCTGCCTCGATACGCGAAAACGGCCGGGGAAAAAAACGATCAGTCTCCAACAAGCCGGGGTTGACATGCCCGCCCCTTCAATATCCCCTTCAAAGGCTTTGGAGGACGGCGAACTTGCCCCGCTTCTGCAATCGGCGATCCTGCAATTGCCCGAGTCTCCGCGGGCGGTCTTCCTGTTGCGGGCAACCGAGGGAATGGCTTTCCGCGAGATTGCCGAAACCATCGGGACCACCGAGGAGACGGCTCGCTGGCATATGCTTCAGGCTCGCCGATTCCTGACAGAACGACTGGACGGGAAACTATGAACTGCCAACAGGCCCGTCAGGAAATCCTGGCAGTGGAAGACCCCGATGCGCCCGACGGGTTCTCCCGACCGCTTGGCGAACATCTGTCCGCGTGCCCGCATTGCCAGTCGCTTCTTGGGAAAGTGCAACATCTTGAGATAGTCGCCCGCCGGCTGCCTGTTCCTCAGGAAAATCCGACAGTCCTGACTTCCTTCCTGAAGAAAATCAATGCAAATAATTCTCCAGCGTCCGGAATGGCGGGAATATTCAGACTGCGCTCATGGCGCATTTGGGCGGCTTCGGCAGCGGCGGCAGTCCTGCTTGTGGCGAGTTTGTTATTGTTATGGACGCCCAATCGCACGGCCCCGGAACCAGATGCATCGGCGGATGTGGTATGCGATCTGGTGGATTGGAACCTGCAAATATCGCAAAAACGCCAATTGGCAGACCGGGCCCAGGCATATCAAGCCCGCAGCCCTGTCTTCAAGGATGCCATGCGGCAGGCACAACTCGCCCAGGACGACCGCGAGCTGGCAGATGCCCTCATGGCCAATGCCGCATGGATGGCCGAAAACAACGACCCCCTCGACGAAGCGGACATGTTCGCCGCCATCGCCGATGAGCTCGTGCCATGCCTCGACCGCCGAAAGGCAGGCGGCGGGGTATTTTTTAACGTCCTGGCCCAGGAATATGGCGCGGTGGTGGAAACAGGCATCGCGGCCAACCTGGACCGGGCGGCAGAGCAAGGGCCGCTGGATCCAAAACAGGCACAGAAATGGGATAAGGTCGTGCAACATGCTTCAAAGCATGTTGACCGCATGAAGTCATTGCTGGACCACGTTCCACCACAGGCTGACAATGGCATCAAACGGGCAATAGAAGCCCAAAGCAGGCACAAGCCGGGGCAGCACGGCCACAATAAGCATGATATCCCTCCGGGACAACTCAAGAAGCTTTCAACGAAACCCAATCCCGGATAGGCTCTAACTGCCAAGAACGGGCATGCCGGCATTCCGGCAAGTTTTCATAATGGGTCAGTTACGGGGGGAGAAACAAACAATGTTTTGCCCTCTTGTGGTGCGGGCGTCCCGCCTGCGTTTTTTATTCTTGACGTTGCAGGCAAGATGCCCGCACCACAATCCCCCCCGCAACTGACCCATTACAAGTTTTCGCCGTTTTGACTTTACACGGCTGCGACGACAGTATATTTTCCCGCTTCGCAGGGTCATGCGTTTACGACCAAGAGGAACCGACTCATGAAGAAATACGTCTGCAACCTGTGCGGCTACATCTACGACCCGGCGATCGGCGACAAGGAAAACGGCGTTGAGCCCGGCACGGCCTTTGAGGATCTGCCTGACGATTGGGTTTGCCCCGAGTGTGGCGCGGCTAAATCAGATTTTTCCCCCACGGACTGACGGCCCCTTCAGTTAGGAAGATTTGACCCTATCTGCGCATTTTCCAGCCATCTGCGGCTGGGCAACTCAACCTGATGGGCCATGTTCTGCCACGGCTGCGCGGCGGCCAGAAGCTGCTTTGCCTGTTTGGCCTTTGGTTTACGCCACCTGGAAAGCATCAGCCGCATCATCCCGGGCGGCTTGGGTTCCTGTATTCCTATATTCAATTCTTCCATGGTCATTGCCATTCTCCATCTTCCGCTGTATGTCATACGTCCGCTGTCCTTGTTTTATTGCCCTGTAATTTCCGGCTCGCAATATTAGACGCACAACATCGCAGAAAGTTTCACAAAACTTTTCGGGGAATCGATAAAATCTGTTCCATATGGTTTTAAACCCCTTAACCAGAAAAAGGTTCACCTCCCAAAAACGTGGGTAGGTAGATCGATAAAAACAATGGACATCATGCAGCCTTTCGTACATCAAGTTCTTTATCCACAAGAGCTTGAAAAGCGAAAGGAGTCGCACGATGTCCAACTTGAGTATAGCAGCAT
>JACRIL010000065.1 GCA_016235825.1 Planctomycetota bacterium | reverse complement strand
ATTTTGCCCGCCATAAACAGGCAGCAGGGCCGATAAGGACAGATTTTTAACGCAAAAATATGAAACTTGCGGAAAACAACAACGGCCTCGCGACGAATCAAGGTTGTGGACGACTAAATCGACAAGCCCTGAAGCGGGGGATGAGTTACACGACACTGCCAGACCGGCGTGTCTTTTCAACAGAGCAAACCTGTTTCGTAATCTGCGCGGAACCGCGCAGGTTATGAAACAGGTTCCAGGCGCCACGAGGCGACGGTGACTATTTCAGGCAAATACAGGTTTTTCATGGCGATTGCGGCGGTAATCGCGTCATGCGTTTCCGCGTCGCCTTGCCATGCACAGAGGCCCAGGCCCCCGGCGACCAAACCCGCCACGCAGCCGGCTCCTCCGGTTCAGCCGGCTCCTCCGAGCATGCCGACCGACGATCAGATCGTGCAGGCGATCAAGGCCGGCATGAAGTTCATATACGGGAAAATAAAAGAGGACGGTTCGCTGTCGTCCACTCCGACAGGCCAGCAGTATCCGTGCATGGTCGAATCGCTGGCGCTTCTTGCGGGACTGTCGGCCGGCGACAGCAGCGACTCGACCTTTATCCGCCTGCTGTTCAAGGCCGCGTCATCCTCCCCGACCACGTCGACAGCCGGCAGATCGGCCCGGCTGATGGCGATGTGCCGGCTGGGTTCCGACGGCATGGCGAGCGTCCGGAGCGATGCCGAATGGCTCTGCAAACAACAGCAGCCCAGCGGCGGATGGAATTACGGACCGGGCCAGCCCAAGACGGCCGAGCGGTCCGGCCAGACCGATTCCATGAACACCCATTGGGCGGTTTGGGCCCTCGGGCAGGCGTCCGCCAACTCGATAACCCTGCCCAGAGAAAAGGACGTCTGGACGAAAGCCCGAGAATTCTGGAACATCTCGCCGAGTAATCCTGACGGCGGATGGGGTTATGATCCGCCAAAGGATCCGTCAAAGCCCTCGGGCATACGAATAAAGGGCTCCAGTTACGGCACGATGACCGTCGGCGGATTGGCCTCGCTGCTGGTCCTCAACGAGCGCTGGTCGGCCGGACTGGACGGCGTGGGCGGAACCGAGCCGCCGGATCGCAAGATGATTGTCGCGGCCTACAAATGGCTTCAGGACCATTTTGCCGTCGATCATATCCCACAGTATGCATGGGGCGACGACTCGTTTGAACATTATCTTTATCTTTTCGGGCTGGCCAGGCTCGCCGGGCAGATGGGTCTGCGAAGCATGGATAAAAAGGACGTATTGGGCGAGATAGCCGGATTTCTGCTGCCGCAGCAGCGGAAGAACGGAAGCTGGCCGGCCGAACCAGATGCCAAAGAGTCCGAGGACGACCTGTTGTATACCTGCCTGGTCGTTCTGTGCCTGACCGAGACTCGCCGTCCTGTGCTGATCTCGAAGCTTGTTCCGCCCGACTGCTGGCCGGGGGAGGGAACCGATGTGGCGGCCGCGACCCGCCTGGTCTGCCAGAAACTCTCCGCGCAGTTCGGCTGGCAACTGCTGAGTGACGAATCGATGTCCGGCCTGGCGCCGATCCTGTTCATCAAACGCGGCGAGACGCTTCAGTTGGCGGCACAGCCGATTGGAAAGATTAAAAGGCTGCTGGATTTCGGCGGGACCGTGCTCATTCAGGCCGCAAACAGGGCGGCCGCCCAGAATATCGCCAAAGACCTCAAGCAGCAGTTGGCTCAATATGAGATCAGGGAACTGGACAAGGACCATCCGGTATTTGGGGTGCAGTTCTCCAGTCCGGCGTCTGCCGAACTTGCCGGCTTCACGCTCGACGACGCCATCAGGAGCCGGGTGTTCATCGTCGGGGCCGACCTGGGCGCCGGCTGGCGGGCTGAACCGCCGAAATACGGGGAATTTCTGGCCAACCTGCTGCTGTACACGACGGACATGGTTGTGCCGGCAGGAAGGTGGAATGCACCTCCGCTGCGCCTCCTGACCGCTCCGGGCAAGACAATAAAGGTCGGCAGGGTCAAACATGCCGCGGAATGGTACTCCTGCCCGAGGGCGCTCGACAGGCTCAGCGACGTGCTGATCAGTTCGCTGCGAACAGGCGTGCAGCAGGTGAACAGCCTGGACCTGTCTCAGGATCCTCCGGCCGACGTTCCGCTTCTGTGGATCACCGGTTCAGGCGATCCGCAATTGAGTCCGCAGGCGCAGGCCAATCTGAAGAAATATCTTACGGGCGGCGGGACCGTGTTTCTCGATTCGACTGTGGGCAGGCCGGAGTTTTTCCGGGCCGCGTCGGAAATGCTCGGGAACCTGTTCGGAAAGGACTCCCTCAAGCCTCTTGCCGCCGACTGTCCGCTTCTGACGGGCGACTTCGGAGGCGGAATCGGAGCCGACCTGCGGGAAGTCGAATACAGCCGGGCGATGCAAAAGGAGAAACCGGACCTCAAGACCCCGGAAATTTACGGCGTGGAAATAAACGGGAGAATCGCGGTGATTCTCAGCCCCCACGGCGTAACCTGCCCGCTGGAGGGATTGGCCGCCTTCGGCTGCAAGGGGCTCAGCCAGAACGACGCGCGGAGGCTTGCCGCGAACGTCCTGCTCTACGCGCTGTCCGGCAAATAGAGGAAGAGAAGCACGCATGGAGAGGGAACATTGAATGAGACACTGCCCCAAATGCGGCGCGGAACTCGCGCCACAGGCATTCAAGGCGAAAAAATGCCTTGAATGCGACTGCTCCCTTGCCGCCATGCTTGCGCGAGGTCCGACCGAGAAGGTTAAAAACGGTCTCTGTGCACGACCGGCAGAGGCTCCGGAGTCTGATTCCCCGACTCCCGCAGGTCCGGAAGATTTTGACCAGTCCATGCCTGCCCGGGTGGAGGACTGGCACAGGATATTCTGCATTGATTTTACCCGCCCCAATCCCGACCTGTCCGCCCTGACGTTCGGTTTTGAGGAAATGGACAGGGATTGCGAGGCTTTTCCGACGGGTCCGGGCGGATTGCTGCTGAAAAGCTATGGCATGTTCTGGATCAACGATCTGGACATGCCTTCCGATGTCAGGGTCGTGGCGTCAATCCGCTGGCCGGGCGGGATTGACGGCCTGGAAATATTGATAAACACGGTAAGACAGAGGCAGATTTTTTCCCATTTTCCGCCGGGCTACGGCTGCCAGTTCGGCGGATACGGCGGAACAGTCAACTTCATCACGCGCAAGGAAACAACCGGAGACGTAAATCCGGAAAACGGGATCGGGGCGTCGTTCAGGGCCTGGCGCAAATATAAACTGACGATGGAACGCGAGGCGGACAGGATCAGCCAGTACATCGACGGCGAACCTGTTTTGAGCAGGATCGAACCTTTGCCCCTGCCGAAGGAGGCCGGCGGACGCATCGCCGTCAAAAGCTGGGGCGATGTTGAGATGCTCGCGATCGCCGTTTACGGCAAATCCAGGTTCGGCAAGGCCGATCCGTTTGAAGAAGCCGACAACATCTTCGTTGGCGGCGACATCAGCGGAGCGGTCGGCAAATACCTGGACATCGCCGAGGCCCACTGCGGCCAGGATATAGCCGAGCAGGCCCTGACCAAGGCCTATCTGGCCGCGTGCAGGCTCGAAAACGCCGAAGACCTCAAACGCCGATTGGGCAGGAAGATGGAGACGGATTTCCCCGCCTCGCCGTACATCCTGACCATGATGGAGGCCGACGTCCTGAGCCTCTGGAAGGCCGGACAATTCCGCCAGGCGCTCGACGGGGTCGAACGGATATTCGAGTCCGACCCGCGCACCCGGATAATTCCTGAAATACTCGCCCTGCCCAGGGTCGCGCAGGAACCCCCAATTGCAAACCGCCTGGTCGCACTGCTGTGCAAAACGCAGGATATCATTCGTGCGGATGTTTCAGGGCTTGGCCTGACGGACCTGGGGCCGATCTCAAAATTGCCCCTGACCTGGCTGTCCTGCGACAGAAACAATCTGACCGGCCTGGAGCCTCTGCGGGGCATGAAGCTTGATGAACTTCACGCTTTTAATAACGCGATCCGGAGCCTGGCGCCGCTGAGCGGAATGAAACTGACAAGACTCGATGTCCACAACAATCAGATCGACAGCCTCGACGTCCTGAAGGGCATGCCGCTGAGATTCCTGAATTGCAGCAATAATCCCATCCGGTCCCTGGAACCCCTGCGGGGCATGAAGCTGGAAAGACTGATATGTGTTGCAACTCAGGTCGAAAATCTGGCGGGGTTGGAGGGCATGCCGCTGAAATACCTCAACCTGAATAATTCCCGCGTCGCGGATCTCAGCCCGTTGTCCGGCACCGCCCTGGCGGAACTGTGGTGCGCGAACAACAGGATAGCGTCCCTGGAGGGTCTGCCGGCCCGCCCGCTCAGGCGCCTGTATTGCGGCCATAACGGAATATCCGATCTTGAACCGCTCCGCGGGATAGATCTGCGATCTCTGAATTGCATGGGCAATCCCGTCAAAACTCTCGATCCGCTGCGGGGGATGAATCTGCATGAACTTGAGTGTTCCGGCACCGGCATAGAAACCCTCGATCCGTTAAGTTCGATGCCGTTGAGAGAACTCTACTGCCGGAACACCCGAATAACCAGCCTGGAGCCGGTCGGGTCGTGTCCGCTTCAGGTTCTTGATTGTCGCGAAAATCGGCTCGATGATCTGGGGCCGTTCGAGGACAACGTGCCGGAGAAGTTTGCGTTTACGCCGGCCATGCTGCCGGAACGGTATTTCGAGGCTTTGATCTCAAAATGGTCCGCCATATCCAAACTCCGGGACAAAGTCAGAAAGCTTAAAACAGAAAGGGCTTTCGACCTGGGCGAAGCGGCAGCTCTCAGAGAACTGGCGATTCCGTTCAAGGGCCGCAGGTATGTTTTCATCGAGCGGAGTTTGACCTGGGAAGAGGCGGATAAAAAAGCCCGGCTGTTGGGCGGATATCTGCTGGCCGTCAACAGCAAAGAAGAAAACGATCTGGCTCATTCGCTTTTGTCTTCAGGGGAATTCAGCAGCGGAAGCTGGCTGGGGCTGGAAATCGGCCCCGACGGCAGGGAAAGATGGGTAACCGGCGAACCGGTTACATTCACGAACTTTCAGGGTGAAGCGAAAAACAGCCCCAACAAGCGTAAATCAATGGTTTACCATCAGGCCGGCGCGTGGACTTTGGTATCCGAACCCGACGGCCAATCCAGTTTCATCATCGTGTGGATCGATTGAAGGCTGGCGGTTCTTCCGCGGTCATTCGGCCTCGTGCGACCTTGTGAATTCGTGGAAGGCCTTGATGAGTTTTTTGGTGATCGCCCCGACGTGCCCGTGCCCGACGGGCCTGCCGTCGACCTTCGTAACCGGGACGACCTCGGCGGCAGTGCCGGTAAGGAAGCACTCATCCGCCGCCGCCAGTTCTTCCGGCCCGACCGGCATTTCAATGGCCTTTATGCCGAGTCTGCCGGCCAGTTTCATCACCACGCCGCGGGTTACGCCCCGCAGCACTCCGGCCTCGGAAGGCGGCGTAATGACCACGCCGTTCTTGACGATAAAAACATTGTCGCCGGTGGCCTCGCATATCTGCCCGTGCTCGTTCAGCATAATCGCCTCGCCGACCCCCGCGTCGACGCATTCTATCTTGGCCAGGCTGTTGTTGAGGTAATTGAGGCACTTGATGGCCGGATTGAGCATCCTGGGCGAGGTGCGGACCGTCTTGGCGATTATCACGGGCATGCCTTTCTCGTACATCTCGCGCGGATAAAGCTCTATGTCGTCGACGATGATGAAAAGGCTGGGGCGCGGACACTTGTTGGGGTTCAAGCCCAGCGTGCCTTCGCCGCGGGTAACGACCAGCCGGATGTAGCCGTCTGACTTGTCGTTGGCCTTGACGGTCTCGTAAAGGAACTGGCGGACCTGCCGCTTGTCGTAAGGAATCTTCAGGCGTATCGCCCCGGCTGACTCAAAAAACCGGTCTATGTGCGCCTGAATCTGGAAAATTTTTCCGCTGTATATCCGTATGCCCTCGAACACGCCGTCGCCATAGAGCGTGCCGTGATCGAAGACGGTGAGTTTTGCGTCCTGTTTTTCGACCAGCCTGCCGTCCAGCCACACTTTCATCAGTTCCTGCTCCCGTATATTGCCGGTTGACGATGCGGGTGATAATACAGGCCGGCCGGGGTTTTTTGCAACGCTAATCGCGTGCAATCAGTAATGGGGCAATTACGGGGGGGGGGGATTGTGGTGCGGGCATCTTGCCTGCAACGTTAAGAATTAATAATGCAGGCGGGACGCCCGCACCACAAGAGGGTAAAACACTGTTTGATTTCCTCCCCGTGACTGACCCATTACTGCAATCATGCTGGACTCGGACCGAGGCTGGATGGTACTCTTGACATCATTCGGGTTGGCAATACAAGGAGCCCGCATGGTCGCACACAGGATAATGAAAATATTGTCGGCGGCGTTGTTTGGTCTGCCAGCGGCGTTTCTTGTCTGCCAGCCCGGTTGCCATGGGCAGTGGCCGCCGGGCAATGCCGCCCAAACGCCGGCAACTTCGCCGGCAGAGGATGCCTGGACCGACGAAACGGTTTCCAGCCAGGCATCCGACGTATTAGCGGCGCTCGCCAAAAGCGATCAGGCTTACAAATACGCGCCCGCCAGGCGGTATAACGCCCCGATACACGGTTTTTCTCTCTGTCCGCCGGAGGGCATGGAAAGGATGGCCATTTCTTCGGGCAAAAGCGGAGCGACAGCCGTTTGGACATATGAATACCCCATGGCGCCCGCCAATTCGGTCATGCTGAGCGTTCACCGGGCGACCAAAGAACAGGTTGTCGACCTGGATAAATTCGCCAAGGCCCTGCCGGTGGAACTCGGGAGAGAGGAGCAATTCCAGACCGATTCGACTCGCATCGACAAGGTCTGCGGCAAGCCCGTCATTTACCTGTCGGGCCGGAGAAAAGTTAAAGGCATCCATCAGCACTATGCCTGGATATTGACCGATCCGGATTCCTTCCTTGTCATCAAGGTTGTCGGAACAGAAACATTGAAAAACCGCACGGAAAAGACGTTTCGCGGCGCGATTGACGGTCTGAAAATCATTGACAGGAATTCGGCAATCGCGGCCAGAAATCTCAACCTGGAGCGAGGCGAGGCCCTGCTTGGCACGATCACGGCGGCTAAAATCGCCGCCGCGATAGAGCCGGCCGATTCCGAATGGTTCATCATCCGCAAGGACAACAATGACGTCGGCTTTATGTGGCGCCAGTTCGCGATGTCCCGCAGGGAAAACACGAACGGTTTTGTCGTCAATCTTTTCGTCTCATTCAGGCAGGACAAGCTTTCGCGGCTGATGAAAATCCAGGACATGTTCGCCACGCCGGAACGTTTGAAGGAAAAATGGGTGGAGAGGCAAAGACAAATGACCGGCTCGGATGAGGTCAGCGGATGGGCGGAATGCCTGCTCGTCCAGGACCTGATCAAGTTTCACGCCATCTACTGCGCCAGGGAGATATCGCACACTTACAACCTGCCCCAGCTATCCCGCGAGCCTGAGAGCCGTCCTGACGGCAGCCCCGACAAATCCAGGCCGGTTATAAGGAAACTGGGCAATGCCTATCTGCCCCGCGCTATGGCCGTCCTGCTGCCGGCGCTGATAGACCTGAATAAACCCGCCTCTTATTCTTTCGCCACGTATTCCGGCGAGATAAACAGCCTGGAGTTATTCACACTGACGGTCGCCGGCCGCCAAACCATAACAATGGACGGAAAGGCCGTCCAGGCCTTCCGGCTCACACAACAGGATAAGGATGATTCCGACGAGAACAGCCTCTGGGTGGACTCCGCCGGCAAACTGCTGAGGATCGTCGACGCCGAGGGCTTTGTTACTGAAAGGTCCACGGAAAAGGCCGTCCTTAACCTGTTCCCAACGGCGATAAAGGACATGGCCGAGACCGCCGACCCCAATGTAAGGAAGAAAACGGAGACCCCGGGATTGCGATGAACGACGAATACGACGTGATTATCATTGGGGCCGGCCCGGCCGGTCTGGCGGCGGGGCTGTACGCCGCTCGCGACCGATACCGGACGCTCCTTCTGGAGAAGAACGGCCTGCCCGGCGGGCAGATAATGCTGACCGATAAGATCGAGAATTATCCCGGCTGGCAGACGATCGGCGGATTCGAGCTGATAGACCGGATGAAGCAGCAGGTCGAGAATTTCGGCGCTACGATCAGGGTGGGCATGGCGGCCGATGCGTTCAAGCGTCTGGGCGACGGGCGGATCGAGATCGGCGTCAACGCGGGCGAGGCCGTATTCGCCGCCCGCGCCGTCATCCTGGCCCCCGGCAGCGACTACCGCAGGCTGGGCGTGCCCGGCGAGGAACAGATGAGGCAGGCCGGAAAGGTCAGCTTCTGCGCCACCTGCGACGGGGCCTTTTACCGCGACAAACACGTGCTGGCCGTCGGAGGCGGAAACACCGCGGTCCAGGACACTATCTACCTGGCCAGCCGGTTCTGCAAAAAAGTTACCATGACCCACCGCCGGGAGGAATTCCGGGCGCAGAAGGTCCTTGTCGAGGAACTCTACAGCCAGGCGGCGAAAAATATCGACGTCAAATTGCCATATGTGCTCGACGAGATCGTCCCGTCAGCCGACGGCGGGCGGATAGAACACGCGAAGATCAGGAACGTCAAAACAGGCCGGACTGAAAATATGGAAGTGGACGGCGTGTTCATCTTCGTGGGCATGCAGCCGAACACAGGCTGGCTCAAGGGCCTCATGCCGCTCAACGAGCTGGGGTATATCCCGGCCGACCCGGTTACCATGAGGACGGCGATACCGGGCGTCTTTGTCGCCGGCGACTGCCGGCATCAGGCCGCTATGCAGCTTGCCACCGCGTGCGCCGACGGCGTGATCGCCGCAATGATGCTCAAGGAATATTTCCGCGATCCGGCAAGCTGGAAAGCGGGAATCGACCAGGATAAATTGGCCTGGTGATCATGCTATGTTCTCGGCTTTTGTCAATTTCTGGAATCAGCAAAACAATAGCACGACAGCGCGACTTAATTCATGGACTCGCTGGAATACATGACGGCAGCCGATCCACATCGATGCCCATCGTCAGCAGGCGGGTGGCGGAGTGCCTGGACTGCGCTTCCACCCAGCCTTGTGAATTGTCGCAATTAATCTGAACCGTCGCACAAGAACAAAGTCCGCTCCATTGAAGGATTCATCCGAGCGTTAAACGCTCTAAAAAGCCCCTTGCAAGCTGCAGGGGGCTTTTTATGAATTCTGCGTCTCATCCTGCGTGAACCGGTTTTTTATTATTTGCCCTGTGCCGGCTGCGTGGCCGGTTCGCCGGCGAGATTGGCCGGCGGCGGCTGGGCTGCGTTTCCCGGCCGGTCCGTGTATGCATTGAGCACGATCGTCAGGGTAATCAATTTCTGCTGTTGTTCTTGCAGCCCAGCCTGCCGTTCAATCTGCGGGGCAACATGTTGGGACGCCGCCGTTGTTCGTGTTTCCGCCGGCCGGCTGACCGCACGACCTGAGTAGACAGGCGCCATCGCCGCGGGGGTCGGAGGGGCTTTGGACAGCGGTCCGGCGGGCGGATTGACTCCGGCGGCGGTATTTGCACCGCCTCCTCCTATTCCGCCGCTTTCCACCTGCTGCTTGCCGCCGCTTCCAAACGCCTTTTCCTTCTCGAGTTTTCGTCTTGACTCATCGGCTGCGGCGATCTCCAGCTTTTCTTCCTGCCGTCCGATTTTCCCGGCCGTTGGAGCTGAAGAATTCTGTTTGTTCATATCCGCCCCGGCATTATCATCGACAATCTTCCTCGCGCTCGGATCGGACGAATCGCCGCCTGGTCTGTCGGTTTGATAAAGTTTTTTCAGCGTTTCCTCTAAGATTGAATTCCAGCCCAGGCTTCCGGCTTTGGCATTTTTTGCCGAGGCAATCAGATCATTGCTCCCGTTTCTGTTCCTCAGCGCCAGTTGCTCGGAATTTATCTTATCAAGCCCCTTGCGGATATTGTAGTACTGGTCCTGATTCACGGATACCTGAATCATTATTGTGTCGGGGCGATTGACGGCGGCGACGCCCCCGCGGTAGTCGCCATTGTTCGGGCTTTCTTGGGCTTTTTGGATTTCTTCGGCCTCGGCGTTGACCCCGTTTTCAGCCAGCAATTTCTTCACGTTCTTCCGGACATCGCTGATGCTGTCGCAGGCCAGCTTCACTGTTTGCTGCTCTTTGCCGTCTTTCGCCTGATCCTTGTCCATTTCAACAGACTCGCTCCTCTGTCCGGCCGCGACTTTCGCGAGATTCTGGTCGGCTTGAGCATGAGGTCCCGGGGAGACCGCGGCATTATTAGCAGGTGCAGCTTTTTGCCCTTCAGGCTGGCCATGGCCGCCGCCTTTTTCCGGTTTGTCGATCGCAAATCCTTCGTGTAAATCACTTGGCCCGGTCTGCTTCTTCGCCGGTTCTTCCGGTTTATCTTCCCTTCTTTCGGCCTTTCCGTCTTCTTTATCGCCCTTCGGTGCGGGAGCCGGTTTTTCAACAAACTTGGCAACTTTTGTCGCGTCATCGGCCTCTTTCTGATTTACGGCCACTTGGGCGTTCGGCGTCTGCGGTCCCGTCCAGTATTTGAGGTTCAGGCCGACGCCTATCCCGACGCCCACCGTAACCACGACCGCCGCGGCCGCGGCAAGACGGCCCCAGACCAGGCTGATCGTCCTGGCCCTGACGGGCCGGACATGCCCGGCAGATCGGGCGGCGAGGGCGCTTGCCATT
>JACRIL010000058.1 GCA_016235825.1 Planctomycetota bacterium | reverse complement strand
CAAGTACGTGTTCAACATCGGCCGCAACTGCTGAATCTGTTTGACATCCATGCCGTAGCTCCTTTGCTGTCAAGGCGTCCTGTAAGGAACCATCGGATGGCTGGATGAATTTTCTTGAGCTAAAGTCTCGTTGTAGTGTTACTGGCCCTGTATCGCCCCGGCGCAGCGCTCCCCGTCAGCGGGTTTGACGCCGTTGAAGTCGCGGAGGTGCGGGCCGTCGGTCTGCCATGCGTACAGTTCTTCGATGGTGGTCATGGCGTCGGCCAGCGTGCCGCGGCAGATTCGCAGGAAGTCCAGGTCGCCGGCGAAGAATCCGCCTTCGGGACCTTTGCCGACGAGCAGATCGGCATTGTTGCCCAAGCTGGCCGCCGGATCCAGGGTGAAGCCCTTTGTCTCGCCGTCGATTTTTCCATCTACGTAAATCGTCGCCCGCTTTGCGGCCCGATCGACCTCGGCGATGACGTGATGCCACGTCCCGTCATTGACCGCCGTCCTGCCGGCCAGCGATACCGCGTTCTTGCCATCCGATTTGAGCGTCAGGCAGGCGTGCCCCTGGGCATCGAAGCCCAGCAGGTATCCGGCGGCGGCCTTGCTCACAAGCGTCGAGCCGGCGTGTGCCTTTTCCGTCCGGAAGTACGCCTCGATCAGCAGATTGCAGATTCCCACGTCCACCGTGCGGCGATCAGCGCCCTTGATGACAGTCTCAGGCTCGTCTTTTTTTATTCTTTCCACTTTTCCTTTTACGATCTTGACCGGCAATTTGAAGTCGCTTTTCAAGTCGGCGTCGGCCAGCACGCCAAAGCGAGCTTTGCCGTCGAAATGCAACGCCCCATTGGTCCAGTCTTCCAGGACGCCTGGCACATAGTCCGCAACGGTTGCGTCCTTGACTTTGAGGGGGTTGCGAGGAATTTCGTCGTATATGTAACGATCGAGATAGTCCGCCGTCATGTAGAAATTCTCTCCCATGACGGTATCGGGATTCCTGGGATTGGCATAGAAATTCCATTCGGCGACGGTCGCCGACAACCCCCACGGAGCGAAGAATTTCACTCCCTTTGCCTTGCCGGGAGAATCGGCCTTGGGCCGAAAGTCGCCCTTGGCCGGATCGGCCAGCGGGTTATCGGGCGTGACGATTCCCAATTCCGCCAGCAGCACCGGGACTTTCCCCAATTTTTCCCGCACCTTTTCCAAAGTGCTGCCGTCATTGACGCCGATATTTCCAAACTTGGCCACCTTGCCCGAAAATATATTTCGCCCAAAAGCCAAAGTAGGCACGCCCTGGTTTCCCGATGTCCCGGTGTCGTCGCCGCCTTTAAGCGAGGTGTCGTTGGCGTTGTTCTGATTGATGAAATTGCTGCTGATGTCGGCGAAGATGTTTCCCAGATAGGTGGATCGATTGCCTGAGCTTCCGACCAGCCCGTACCGGAACTTGTAGAACGTATTGTTGAACAGATGATTCATGAATCCCAGGACGACCATATAGCCGCCGCGACTGTAGTAAGGGTCCGCCACGTCATTGCTGCGGCCCCAGACCACGTTGTTGAAGGTGTAGCTCTTGAACGTGCCGTCGAGATAAATGTTGTAGGCCACCGTTTTCCAGTCATGGCCGACCGGAGGAGCGGCTTTGAATCCGACCGCGTTGCCCACGACGTTGTTATAGACATAATTAGGCCCGCCCTGCCATGCCGACAGCCCGCCGTAATCGTTGCAGGCCAGAACCGTGTCCACCACCCGGTTGTGGTGAATCAAGATGCGGATGAGAGGCACTTCGGAAGTGCACATCCGGTCCTTTCCTCCCTTGGTGAAGATGCCCGTCCCAAGGCAATGTTGAATGTCATTGCCCGCGATCTCGACAAGGCGTCCGCCCTTTATGGAAATCGCCGGGATATTGGAGTTGGGATCGCCTCCGGGGCGATGGCCGATCCAACGCATCCGGTTGCGCAGTATGGATATGTTTCCAAGCATACCAAAGGGCGGTTCGACCATGCCCCAAACCCCTTTGCCGTCCCAGAGGGATATCGCGTTCCCCCGGTCCACCCAGGCGATGTCGTTGTCGGTTATCACAATGTCGTCGATCAGGTCCACTTTCCACGGCTGTGGGAGGTCTTTCATGTAGGCGTCAGTGAGTTTCTTGTCCATGCGGGTAAATGCGGTGAAGACTCCGGCAACATGTTCAAAGCGGCAATGATCTACCTTGATCCCGCAGCAGCTTCCCGCGGCGCGGATACAGGCCGGCTCCCCATAGTAGACAGGATATGTTTCACTCTCGCGGCCGATGTCGTTAAAGGCGAATCTCAGGCCGCTGACGCGGATATGTGACTGGTCCACGATGTTCAGCAACCAGGCTCGTGCGGACGCCTCGATGTGCGCGTTGTTGGGGTCGCGATCGCCCGGCAGACGCAGATAAATCTGTCCGCCCTTTTCTTCCGCTTTTCCTTCAACCTTTCCCTCCGGCTTTTCGTCCCCGTTTTCATCCGAATCATCGCCCACATTTTTCTCAGCCTTTTTATCCGTCTTTCTATCCACCCAGTACTCGCCGGGGCTGTCCAGGAAGGCCGGCAGGTTTTCGAGATAGTAACGGTTGCCCGGAGCCTGGCCCGCGCTCTTGTTTCTGATCGAATCCCTTCCGAATTGGCCGAGTCCGGAATTGAACGAATCCTTTTTCACTTGAGTCCTGTACAATGTTCCCATGTTCCCGTTCCAATCCGACCACACGGTAGCCCCGGTGATGTCGGGCATACCCTTGAGATGTTCGGGATCGCAGATCGTGAACGGCGTTTTGATTGTTTCCTTGATGATCCAGAATCCCGCCTGCGGATCGTTGGGATCGGTGATCGTCCAGTTCGGGGTGCGGGCTATTGGAATGCGAACCGGCCCATCCTTGCCGATTTCCCACAGTGCCCGCGCCGGAACACCATCGGGCAGTTTGCGGCACCACACCTTCTCTATTTCCGGCATGCCTGGAACCTGGCCGGCCTTGCATTTTTCCCACCCCTTGTCCAGCCGTTCGGAACCCAGAAGCGATGCCTCTCCTGTCCCCCACGACGGATCGCTGGTCAGCCGTATCGGATTGCCCGGCTGGCCGGATTCTGTGGCGACCATCGACCCCCGATAGGCCACGCCCCGCTTGAAGATATATGTGTGTATTCCTTTGCATTCCTTGGCCTTGCCGGTCGCATTGGCGTCCCAGGGATGATGTTTCCAGGCCTGTTCCTTTGATGAGCCGTCTTTGCCGTCGTCGCCGGCCTCAAAGTCGATGTACCGCACCGAATCGCCCTTCTCAAAAACGAACGGCTCGGGCGACCACTCCAGGTCGCCGTTGGGCAGCACCTTGGCGTGCGGCTTTTGCCAGGAATATTTTCCCGACGCGTCCGGCCTGGCGGAATTGCCGGGCAATAACATGTTCTGATTGCCGGGCGCGGCGGCGCTCGTTGCCTGTGCGGCGGGCCGGGTCTGGCCATTATTTTCCCCCGCAGCCAGCGCGATGAGACCCGCCGGCAAGGACGCTGCCAGAACGATCACTACTGCCATCTTCACTTTTGCCATGAATATGCTACCTTTCTGTTTCATGAGCCGCCGGAACTGTTGTGCGATTCTGATAAATCAGTCTCCGCGGGCATAGCAGTTGTATAACTGAATTTATTATTAAATTGCCCCCGGATTGCCCGTTTGAACGGGGGTTTGATCCGGGAATTGATCTGGGATTGCGTTTTGCATCCCCGGCAGCCACGTCTTATAATGCGACGGCCGTTTTCAAGGTCGGCCGCCGGATTTATCAGGAGAACCGATGAAAGCCATCATGGTCATGTTCGATTCGCTCAACCGTCGTTTTCTGGAGCCTTATGGCTGCACGTGGGTGAAAACTCCGAACTTCAGCCGCCTGGCGAATCTGGCGGTTACCTTCGACAACAGCTACGTCGGCTCGATGCCCTGCATGCCCGCCCGCCGAGAGTTGCACACAGGCAGGTACAACTTTCTGCACCGCTCGTGGGGGCCGATCGAGCCGTTCGACGACTCGATGCCCGGCATTCTGAGGCAAAAGGGCATTCACACCCATCTGGCCAGCGATCATTACCACTACTGGCAGGACGGAGGATGCACGTACCATACCCGATTCTCCACCTGGGAGATATCCCGCGGCCAGGAAGGCGACCCGTGGATATGCGACCTGCGGCCGGAGATCGTTGTGCCCGAAAACTTGGCCAAACGGGGCGGCCTGTGGTTTCGCAACGACTGCGTCAACCGCCATCATGCGCAGAAGGAGGAGGATCAACCGCAGCCCAAGACCTTCGCCATGGGCGAGCGATTCCTCAACCTCAACCACGATCAGGACAACTGGTTCCTCCAGATCGAGACGTTCGACCCGCATGAGCCGTACTTCTGCCCGCAGAAATACAAGGACCTGTTTCCGGACAACTGGAAAGGCCTCCAATTTGACTGGCCGCCGTATTCCCCCGTGGCAGAACCGGAAGAGGCTGTCCGGCACGTCCGCAACTGGTCGGCCGCGCTGCATACCATGTGCGACCATTACCTGGGCAAAATCCTGGACCTGATGGACCGATATGATCTCTGGAAGGACACCATGCTGATCGTCAACACCGATCACGGGTTCCTCATGAGCGAGCACGACTGGTGGGGCAAGTGCGCGATGCCTTTCTGGAACGAGATCGCCCAGACTCCGTTTTTCGTCTGGGATCCGCGCGTGGGCAAACGCAATGAACGGCGCAGGTCGCTGGTCCAGACGATCGACATTCCGGCGACTGTTCTGGAGTATTTCGGCGTGGACCGTCCGGCCGACATGCAGGGCGTGCCGCTGGGACAGACGATAACCGACGACAGGGCGGTGCGACAGGCCGGGCTGTTCGGCATCTTCGGCGGACACGTCAACGTTACCGACGGCCGATACGTTTATATGCGGGCGCCGGCAGAACCTGAAAATCAGCCGCTGTTCGAATACACGCACATGCCGACCCACATGGCGAGCATGTTCGGCGTGTCGGAATTGCAGGACATCCGACTGGCCGAGCCGTTCCGGTTCACCAAGGGGTGCCGGACCATGAAAATAAACACCCGCGGCAAGTCCTGGTTCAGGCAGAACAAGCCGGACACCATGCTTTACGACCTGCAGTCCGACCCGGGCCAGAAGACGCCTATCCAGGATAAGGCCGTAGAGGACCGGATGATCGATCAGATGGTAAGGCTGATGCACGACAACGATTCCCCGCCCGAACAGTTCGAGCGGCTGGGAATCCATGCGTAATCGGCAAGTTCGGCGAGATCGCAATTGCGGCCGATATGCCGCTTTTCAGGGGGCGTTCTGCAGGATTTTTTCGTCCCCGGAAATCCCTGAAATCAGGCGATTTGGCCGCGGGGCCGGCCTGTTGATAATTTTCAGATGTGGGATTTGCCAACAGGGAAAAGTTATCGGACGTGCGAAGAAAAGTCGTTTAATAGGATTGACTTGCGCTATGTGCGGGTTATAATTGCCGATTGCCAGTTTCCGAGAAAAAGCGTTATGGGATTGCGAAAAACAACCCGCACGGGGTTTTTTATTGCGCAAATCCTGGCCAGCCTGGCGGCGGTCGGATTGTGCCCCGTCCAAGTGCATGCGCAGGCGCCGGCCGGCAAGGCCGAGCAGTCTGAGCAGACGCGAGTCATCGCCAATGACGCCAGCCTGAAAGGGCGGGTGATACATTCTTTCGTGGTGGGGCAGGAGCAGGTCTCGGTGGTGTTGGACAACTTCGAGTTCAAGGCCGGCGATTACACCATTTCCGGCAAGGACGCGGTGCTCTGGATCAGGCCGGTAAATACCGATGCCGGCGAAGGCAGGCAGATAACCATCTTCATAGAAGGGGACGCCAAGATCGTGGAGCCAACGGACCCCAAGTGGACCACGACGACCGACCGCGTAATGCTGATAGGCCTGGTTCAGCGGGGCCGCCTGACGGCCAAGGCGTCCAGCGGCGAGGTGTCGGACACGCCGCAGGACGACCTGCCTTTGTATCGCCGGGCCGTTCAGAAGCGGGACGCTGCCCGTCAGAAGCCCCAGCCGGGCGCAGGCCCGCACGATCCGCCTTCGCTGGTGGTCCACACCCAGCCGACCAGTCCGCTGAAGCTGCCCGTTCCGGTTATACCTGAACCAGCGCCGGCGACCCGGCCCGGCCAGGAATCGCCTGTCGCCCCGCCTCCGCCGATCGAGCCTACCGCCACCCAGCCGTCAAGACAGACGCCCGTAACCCGCCAGCCGGATCAAACGCCGTCGTCCGCTGTCCCCAAGGCCGGCGCTGCGCCCGTCAAACCCGTGAACTTTTACGCCGAGAGCCTGGAATCATATGAGGGGAAAGTCGGGCGCGTTACCGTCGCCAAGGGGAGCGTCTATCTCGCGCAGGGCGATTTCGACAGCGACATGTTCCTGGAGCTTCGGGCCGTCTCGGCGGTGATATTCAGCGGCCCGGCCCCGGCGAAGTCGGGCGGCGGCACGGGCGGATTCATCAAAGGCCCGACCAACAGACCCAGGGAACTCAAAGACGACCAGCCGGCCGAACAGGGCGGCGCGACGTCCCGGCCGGCCGGCGGCGGGGCGGCGCTGATTGATCAGGCGGGCACTGCCCCGGTCTTCGGCCCCGGCGGCGTCGGACAGACCATATTGGGCGTTTACCTCGAAGGCGACGTCATAATCGCGCGCGGCGAGCGGAAGATGTACGGCGACCGGGCCTACTACGACTTCACGAACGACAAGGCCGTGGTCCTCAACGCGGTTTTCCGGGGTGTTCAGGAGCCGCGCGGCGTCCCCGTGGTTGTCCGCGGCCCGGAGGCAAGAATTCTCTCGCCGCGAGAGGTGCTTATCTATAACGCGGCGGTCTCCACCAGCGACATGCACACGCCGTCTTACAGCGTGAACGCCCAGACCACCTATCTTATAGACAAGACGCCCTACGACCCCAACACGCAGGAGCCGCTGGGCGAGAAAAAATGGGGCTACGACAGCTTCAATCTCAGCTTCCGCATACAGGACGTGCCTCTGGCATGGGGACCGGCGGCCAAGGGCGACTTTGAGCAGGGGCCGATCGCGCTGAGGCGGGTCAATGCCGGCAGCTTCGGCGACCTCGGCTGGGGCGGCGAGACCGAATGGGACACCTTCCGCCTGCTGGGCCTGCTAAAACCGGAGGGTTTCAAGGCCCGGACCGAGGCAAACATTTACGAAAAGGGCTATCTGCTCGGCCAGCGGATTGCCTACGACCGCACGAATTTCAGCGGCTACGCCAAGATGTACGGGGTGTTCGACAAGAGCAGGCAGGACACCTTCGGCAGGGACAACGAGTCGACGGTGCAGAACGAGGAGCGAGGCTGGATTCAACTGCGCCACAAGCAGTTCCTGAGCGACGACTGGATGCTCCAGTTCGAGCTGAGCGGTTTGTCGGACCGGAACTTCCTGCGGGAATATTATCCGGACGAGTATTACGGCGGCAAGGAGCAGGAAACCCTTATTTACGCCAAGAAGCAGAAGGACAACTGGGCGATAGACGCGCTGCTCAAGTACCGCCTCAACCGGTTCTTCAACGAGGGCGAGGATCTGCCCAACGTCAGCGCCCGCGTGATAGGCCAGCCGCTGCTGGACGACTCGGTCCTGTGGTTCGGCGAGGCTAACGCCGGACTGGTCGGGTACAAGTACGACAACGCCCTGAACAGGGACAACCCGGACTATTACGACCGCTTTGAAACCCGCCAGGAACTTGCCTATCAGATGAAGCTCGGTCCGCTGAACGTGGTGCCTTACGTCGCCGGCAGGGTCGGGCACTGGGGCGAAGTGATAGACGAAGGCGATCATGTCAGGACGTACGGCCAGGCCGGCGTAAAGACCAACATGCACTTCTGGCGGGTATACAACGAGGTGGACAACCGCCTGCTTGACGTGCACAAGCTCAAGCACATAATCACGCCGGAATTCGTCTTCTTCGCCGGCGGGGCGGGCAGCGTGCATCCGCGAGACCTCTACCCGGTCGATCCCGACATAGAGCAGTATCCCGACACCATGACCGGCTACGCCTTTACGCTCCATCAGCGATTGCAGACCAAGCGCGGCCCGGCCGACCAGCGGAGGACCGTGGACTGGATGAGGTTTGACGCGGGCTTCGGTTTCTTCGACAACGGCAACTTCGACACCGACGGCAGGCTCAACTTCTCCAGGCCCGAGCAGAGCCGCGGCAACAACGTCATATTCGGCGACTATACATGGAACATTTCCGACAGCACGGCGTTCCTGGGCAACATAAATTATGACGTCTCAAAGGGCACGATCACGCATGCATCCGGCAGCCTTGCTGTGGCCCGCGACCCGCGGCTGAGGTACACCGTCGGATACAGCTACATACGCGACCTGTACGCCTCGGCGATCACGGCCGGCTTCGATTACAAGCTCTCCGACAAGTACACCCTCTCGGTCCTGGAGCAGTACGACTTCCGCTACGACGGCGGGACGAACCTGGGAACAAGCATTTCGATCATAAGAAAGATGGAGCGGTGGTACATCGGCCTGACGTTCCAGTACGACGCCAGGCTGGAAAACAGGGACGACAGGCTGGGGGCTTACGGATTCTTCCTGACTCTCTGGCCGGAGGGCGTGCCGGAATTCCGCCTCCGCACCTCGCGCATGACCCTGACCAACGGCAGCTCGGCCAACTGATCGGGCAACCGCCCGATTTTGCCGGCAGGCGTATTGAATTGCCGGCCGATTTGCGATTATAATCAAAGTGTTCGCCTCCCAAAAACTTGGTGAATAAGATAATGGTCCCGCGAAACAACATAGTGTTTAGCGCTTTACGGTCTCCGGCAGTATGCAGGTCTCGCAACCTTGACCGGCGTGGCGGTTTCAATCGCGAAGTCGGGCCGTTGCGCGACAGTATTTCCAGCGTGCAACGAGTTGCAACGCCCTACATCCGGCAATGGATCGGTTACGAGAGGAGCCGTCGGACAGGACCGGTGGTTTTGCCGGACAAGTCCGGTTCTGATTTTGTTTGATTGCATGAATTTCCAGAAGGGCAATAATACCTTGCAGGTTCAATGCGACCAATTTGAAGGCTCGGAGAGCCGGCAGAAAGTAGCCCCGGGTGGAGCGAAGTCCGCCGTCAGGCGGACGAAGCGGAACCCGGGGAAAATCCGTTCGATGAAGTTACGGATTTTCAGCCCCGCCACGGGCAGACCTGCCAAAGTTTCCGGCAACCCCGGCCGAGGATTTCCGATGAAACATTCATCCGTAGTGGAAAAAGCAAGGCCCTCGCACGGCCTTCCCGGACAAGTCCGCGCCGCGTTTGTCTTTTGCAGCAGCAGAACAATGAATCGGCCATTCTTTCTCATTGGATGCGGCATTCGAAAATCCTACTTCTTCTGCCGTGGCGGGATCGGGGATATGGAAACTAATTTAATGGCGATTTGTCCCCAGGTTCCGCTTCAGACGGCTGTCGCCGTCCTCAGCTTCACCTGGGGCTACTATCTGCCGGCCCTTCGGGCCTCAGTGACGGCGACACGGAATCCGCAAGGTGCGAGGAATTGGGATTTACATGTCGCATCCGATGTCCCGCCCTGCTATTTCAGCTTGGCTCCCTTCTCGTCAAGGCTTCCGGCTCTAACACGATGACAACCGGCAAACTTATCGACCGCATCACCACGCCTCACCAGCTCAGGCGGCTGACCGACCGCGAGCTTGTTCAATTGGCCGACGAATTGCGGCAGAGGATAATCGAGGTGGTCAGCAGGACTGGCGGGCACCTTGCCAGCAACCTGGGCATCGCCGAGCTGACCATCGCCCTTCATTACGTGTTCGATTTCACGCATGACCGGCTGCTCTGGGACGTCGGGCATCAGTGCTACGCCCACAAGCTGCTGACGGGCAGGGCGGGGCGTTTCGGAACGCTGCGGCAGGCCGGCGGGCTGAGCGGCTTCCCGGCTCCGGACGAGAGCGAATACGACCTTTTCGCCACGGGACACGCCGGCACGGCGATATCCACGGCGGCGGGGCTGGCATGGGGCGATCTTTTTGCCGGAAGAGACTCCAGGATAGTCGCCATCGTCGGCGACGCCAGCATAGTCAACGGCCTGTCGCTGGAGGGGCTAAACAACGTCGCTACGCTCAAGCGGCAGTTGCTGATAATCCTGAACGACAATTCGATGGCCATCGACCGCACCCAGGGCGGGCTTGCGGCGGTGCTCGACAGGGTACGCCTGACGCACACCTACGCGGACATGAAGCGGACGACGGAAAATATCCTCAAGCACGTGCCTCTGGGACACGAGATTTCCGACGCCCTGGCCCGGCTGAGGGCCGGCCTGAAAAGCACCATCCACGGCGGACAGATGTTCGAGGCCCTGGGGTTAGAGTATTTCGGCCCGATCAACGGGCATGACGTGAACGACCTGATTCGCGTGCTGCGGAGGCTTTCGGAGATCAATTCGCCAGTGATTCTCCACGTGCACACGGAAAAGGGCAGGGGCTGTTCGTACGCGGTCGAGGACCCGTGCAGGTTCCACAGCCCGCCGGCATGGAAGGTGCACAACGGCAACGCGGTGTTCGCGGAAAAGGTCCGGCCGACGTGGACCGAGGTTTTTTCGCAATCGCTGGTCCGTCTGGCCCGGAAAGACCGGCGGATTGTGGCCATCACGGCTGCCATGCCGGACGGCACGGGGCTGGATAAATTCCGCGAGGAATTTCCAGATCGGTATATCGACGTGGGCATCAGCGAATCTCACGCGGTCGCGATGGCGGCGGGACTGGCCAAAACAGGCCTGCGCCCAGTGGTGGCCGTCTATTCCACGTTCATGCAGCGGGCGTTCGACCAGATATTCCATGAGGTGGCGTTCCAGAATCTGCCGGTCCTGCTGTGCATGGACCGCGCCGGACTGGTCGGCTCGGACGGGCCGGTCCATCACGGCTTTGTGGATATCGCGTACCTGCGGGCTATGCCGGGCATGACGCTGCTGGCCCCGGCCGACGCGGGCGAGATGTATCCGGCGCTGGAATTCGCGATCGGCCTGGGCTCTCCGGCCGCCATCCGCTATCCGCGGGACGAGGCGCCTGCCGACATCATGCCGGCCGATGCGGCCGAGCCTTTTGAACTTGGCAAGGCCTGCCTGGTCCGGCAGGGCGGCGACGGCACGTTCCTGTGCTACGGGGCCATGGTCGAGGAGGCGATGGATGCCCGCGAAATTCTGGACCGCGACGGCCTGAAGGTCGGTCTGGTCAATGCCCGCTTCGCCAAGCCGCTGGACTCCGTGCTGATAGGCCGCTTGGCCGCGGCGGGCGGGCCGGTGCTTACGGTCGAGGATCACGCCCTGGCAGGGGGGTTCGGATCGGCCGTGCTTGAACTGGCGGCGGCAAGGGGATTCAACGTGTCTGCCTTCCGCCCGCTGGGCCTGCCCGACCGGTTTATCGCCCACGCCTCGCGCCAGCAGCAGCTTGCCGAGGTCGGCCTGGACCCCGTCGGCCTTGCCCGTGAAATGAAAGACGCCATCGCGCGCAAAGCCGCCGACAGGACCAGGAGCCTGCCATGACCAAGAAGAAAGACCAGCCCGAAGCGTCAATGGAACAGATAATCCGCGCCGACGGGCGATATCCGTTGGATGCCTTCGCGTTTCTTCACGAGGCCCTGGCCAAGACGTCCAAGTCGGTGCACGGCGAGCAGGACGAGACCGCAAACAGGCATGTATCCGGCCAGCAGCTTTGCTGCGGGCTGAGGGACCTGGCCCTGGAACGCTGGGGACCTCTGGCGAAGACCGTCCTGGCCAGGTGGAACATCCGGGGGAGCATCGACTTCGGCAATATGGTCTACCTGCTCATAAAGCACAACATGATGAGAAAGACCGATGAGGACAGCCTGGAAGATTTCCGGAACGTGTTCGACTTTGAGGACGCGTTCAAATTTGTCGCACAGTTCGAGCTGAAGGAATGAGTCGAGGCAGATCAAAAAACAGGCAGGCATCACAGGACCGGGCCGGGCAGGAAAACGCACCCGGGAAAAGCGACGGCGCGGCGGCGAAGGAAACCGCGGCGAAAGACGCCGTGGCGAAAGCCCCCGTGCCGGTTCCGCCGGCCGTGGATGTTATTGACGGCATACCCGACCGCGCCGCCGGCAGGCCGAAATGGGTTTACATGCTGCTGGCCGGCATTTATGTCGCGTGGCTGGCGTTCCTGGCCTATTGTGCCGCCGGAGGATCGCGGGTTTGAGAATGGTTCCATATGATGTCCGGAGTGATGCGAAAGAAGGACAATGGCCGACAATCAGAATATGACGACATCGACTTTCATGAACAGGGCGGCAAAGGCGTTTTTCTCCGGAACGATGATATTGGCGTTGCTGGCGGGCTGCCAGCCGCAAGGCCAACTGGCGGGCAACCAGATTCTGTACACGGCCGCGCCGGCCGACGCGATTAACGTCGCGGCACTGGCGCTCAATCTCAAGCTGCGTCTGATAAGTTCGACCAGCGCATGCGCTGAGATGGTCGACAAAAATAACGACGTCCTGATCTTCAGCGACCCGGGCGGCAGGATATTCGTCAACGGTTCCCAGGTCGGGCCGACCGGCGGAATGGTCTGCGTGGCCAACACGATTTTCGTCCCGGCAACGAATGAAGACCTGATACGTCAGGCCCTCCGCAAGACGGGCCGGCAGATTGCCGTCGATGT
>JACRIL010000060.1 GCA_016235825.1 Planctomycetota bacterium | reverse complement strand
GGTTACGGGCATGACACTGCCTCTGGTAAGCTACGGCGGGTCGTCGCTCGTGGTGAACTGCGCGGCACTGGGGCTGCTGGTCAACGTCGGCCAGCGAAGGCCTATCCTGCTTTCGCGCCGGCCTTTTGAATACGGCCGGAAAAAGGACAAGCCGCCCTCGCCTTACGGTCCCTTCGCGGAGGAGCCATGACGGAATCGCAGGACGAGCTTCCCGCGATAATTTTTTCGCGGCCTCTGCCGCCTGGCCGCCAGCCGCTTTGCATGGCTCTCCGCCATCGCGACGGTTACGAAACGAGCGTCTATGTTCATCAGCCGGCCGACAGCCCGACGCACCTGCCGGTGCTTTACGTTCATGGCATCCAGTCGCACGCCGGCTGGTTTGGCCCGTCCGCCAGATTTCTTGCAGACCACGGACACAACGTGTTTCAGGTGCATCGCCGGGGCAGCGGCGACAACGTCAAGGCTCGCGGCCACGCCGCCTCATGGCGAAAATTGCTGGACGACGTCCTGGACGCCTGCATGTTTGTCCTGGACCAGACCGGTGCAAGCCGTCTGCACCTGCTGGGGGTGAGCTGGGGCGGAAAGCTGCTTGCCGCCTATGCCGCCCAGCCGGGAAGGGCGGCGGATATCGCGTCGCTGATAATGGTTGCGCCGGGCATCGTATCGCGCGTCGATATGCCGATCTCCCGAAAGCTGCTGATAGCCCTCTGTCTGCCGCTGGCTGGCAGAAAACTCTTCGATATCCCGCTCGACGACGTCGAACTGTTTACCGGCAGCGAGCAGATGCAGGAATATCTGAGGCGCGATCCAGCCCGGCTCAAGCGGGCCTCCGCCGCATTTTTCTACGCCAGCCGCAAGTTGGAAAACATCCTGACGCGCAGCCCGCCCGGAGCAATTCCCGTCCCGACCAGCCTCATACTCGCCGGCAACGACCGGATCATCGACAACGCCCGCACGATGGAAATCGTAAACCGCCTGACCGCCCGAAAGGTTCGCGTCCATGAACTGCCCGGCCGGCACACCCTGGAATTTGAAAACGACCCCCGCCCGCTCTATCAGGCCCTGCTCGATTCGATTCAACGAGCAGAGGCCGATCCGGTATAACTCGTGCCGCGCCAGGTAACGGTCGAGCCTTTGCGAAGCTTGCCTATCGCGCAGACGAGGCACCAGAAGGCGACCAGGCCGCCCAGCGGGTATGTCAGCGCGTAGATCGGCCTGCCTCTTGCGAACGCGTAAAAATGAAATGCCACGCTTATCTGCATCGCCGACGCCGCGGCGCCGGCCAGCCCCACATACAGCCAGCCATCGGACGGATGGCAGCCGGCGCCCCACAGCACAAAGCCCAATATCGTCAGCAGATAAGGCAGCAGGCTCATCGTGAACAGGAGCATCAGCGAGGCGAATATCCGCCGGAATGTCCGGAACGATCCGTAGAAAATCCTCGTCCAGCCGCTGATTATCCCCCCCAAAGACGTGTACATCCGGGAGACAAACAGGCCGCTGTTCCTGACGACCTTGAGATTCAACCCTTTTTGCTTGACCAGTTCCGCCAGATGAATGTCCTCATTGAGGCTGTCTTTGACCGCCTCGTGAGTGCCGATGGCCTGGTAGGCCTTGCGCGGCATGAACATGAACGCCCCGTTGGCGTAAGCCGCCTTTTTCGACGGATTATTCACCTTGTCAGGATGAAACCAGATCATCATCAGCCCGCCGCAGACCGGCTGGACGGTGTTCTCCCAGAAGCTCTTCATTTCGAGCGTGGGCAGCATGCTGAGCATGTCCACTTTGTTGCCAACCACGTACTGCATGGCCGCCGAAAAAGTCCGCACGGACGTGAGGCGGCAGTCGGCGTCGAGCATGCATACATATTCGCCGGTCGACTGCGATATGCCGATCTGCATGGCGTTGCTCTTGCCCTGCCACCCCTGCGGCAGCGAATCGATATTGATTACCTTGAGCCTGGAATCTTTCGCGGCCAGGTCCCGCAGTATATCGAGCGTCCGATCCGTGCTGCGGTCGTTGCAGGCGATCAGCTCCATGTTCGGATAATCCTGATCCAGGAGCGATTTGAAGCATGGGCCGATATTTTCCTCTTCATCCTTGGCCGCGACAATGACCGTGAGCGGGGGCGCCGGGTCCGGCGGGCCGGGGCTTTTAACGCCCAGTACGAACCCGCGGCGTTTCTGGCTGAGAATCATCAGGTGCCGCGATATCCAGACCAGGAAGATCAGGCCCATCAGGCCGCAAAGGATGAAACAGAGGTTCCACATCGTCAGGCCGGCCCCCGCAACTGTAGGTACGCCTGCATGGCCGCGGCGAAGACCTCCTTGACCGCAACGCCATGAGCCTGGGCCGCCGAGAGGCAATCGGAAAATTCCGGCGCAGCCGTCATTTCATATTCGCCGGCGGCGCCGACCTTGATTCGTATTTGGCCGTAGGGCGTCTGGACCGTTTTCCATGTCCGGCTGAGTTTCGACCGCACGCAGGCCCGGCGGCGGATGCCGAAGGTCGTGGTCTGCGAGAAGATTATTCGCTCGGCCGCCTGCACGTCGTGCGGCAGACAAAGGGCGCAAAGCATGTATGCGGGCCGGTTTTTTTTCATGTAAATCGGCGAGGCCCATGCGTCGAGGCAGCCGGCAGAGATGAGCATGTCGATAGTCGCTCCCAGCAGTTCGCCGGAGCAGTCGTCGATATTGGCCGCCAGTTCCACCGCCGAATCAACCTGCCCGGAATCATCCGCTGAGCCGACCAAGACCCGCAGAAGGTTCGGGATCGGACCGGCGTCTATCGTGCCGGCGCCCCAGCCGACGGCAGAAACAGCCATCGCCGGCGGCGGGCCGAACGACTTGCCCAAGGCGGTCAAAACGGCGGCGGCGGTCGGAGTGACAACCTCGCCCTTCATGTCCTGGCCGGATATCATCGCACCGGCGAGCAATTCCGCCGTCGCGGGGGCAGGCACGGGCAACAGGCCGTGCGCGGTCTGGACCGTCCCGCTGCCGATGGGAATGGCCGAGCAATAAACCTCGTCTATCCCCAGAAGTTCCAGCGCAACACAGGCCCCGACCACGTCGCAAATGCTGTCAACTGCCCCGACCTCATGAAAGTGGACCTGATCGACCGGCACGCCGTGCACTTTGGCCTCGGCCTGCGCCAGCCGCGCGAAGACGGCTCGCGCCCTCTGGCCGGCGCGGGGCGGCAGATTTGAGCGGTCCAGAATCGCCAGAATATCCGACAGGCCGCGATGGTGGTGTTCATGCTGATGACCGGTCGGCTCGACAATAAACCTCAGCCCGGCCAGACCGCCGCGGCGGACCTTCTCCGTGCGCAGAGTAAAACCCTCGACGCCCAAGCCGGCAAGGGCCGCCGAAAGGGTCTGAAAATCCGCCCCGGCATCCAGCAGTGACGCGACGATCATGTCGCCGCCGGCGCCGGCAAAACAGTCGAAGTATGCTATTTTCATATTTATCCGCCCGGCAACGCCATCCACTGTAAACGGATATCGGCCGGGTGAGGAAAGTTTAGATTTGTTCCGGCCCGATTGCAAGGAGTCTGCCCAAAGATGTGCATGGCCACGCATAAAAACTTCCAGCCAGCCGCTTTATCCGCCGGCGCCAATGCGTTATCATTCCGGCATGAAGATAAAAATCGGCATTCCGGCCAGCCTCGACGGGCGACTGATGTTTCATGCCCTGTCGGTAAAAAAGATTGCCGCCGAAGGATTGGACATCGAGCTTCGCCCAGCCGACATTGAGACGCTCAACGACCGGGCCTCGCGGGCGGAAAACGAATTGAGCGTCGTCAGCGTCGGCGCGTGGCCTTACATCTGCCCGAAATACGCGATCGCCGGGTGCGGCGCCACGTTCGGCGACGGCTGGGGACCCAGGATTGTCTCGCGTGAAGTGATGGAAGACACCGACCTGGCGGCGATGTTGTTCGCCACGGCCGGAACGACCACCAGCGCATTTCTGGCCCTCCAGCTTTACCGGCCCGGCCTCAAGGTCATGCTCCTGCCGGCCGACAAGGTCGTCCCGGCGGTTCAGACCGGCCTGGTCGAATGCGCCCTGCTGGACCATGAAACCCAGGGCATTTCCGACAGCGGACTACATTGCATCGCCGACCTGGGCGACTGGTGGTTCCGCAAGACCGGCCTGCCCCTGCCCATAACCTGTTTTGTCGTCAGGAACGATCTGGAAAGTCAGATGGCGACCCTTGCAATAAAGGCCGTCAGGGATTCCATCCGGTGCGCAATCGACAATCACGCCGCCGCCACGCAGGCCGTTCTCGATCAGGCCGGACCCGCCGACAGGATCGCGGCGGCGAGTTTCCTTAAAAAAAGCGTAACCGACCTGTCCGCCGACATGGGCGAGACGGGTAAAAAAGCGATCTTGACCTTCCTGTCGATGGCCGCCGAAAATAACCTCATGCCCCCCTGCCCGATTCCGGATTTTGTTTAACCATCTGTCTTCGCGGTGAATCGGCAGACGCAGTCGTAAAGCCCGCCGCCGACCCGCGCGGCCACTTTTTCATCCTTGAGCAGAGCCAACCGCAGATAATCGGCCGCCATTTCGGCCCGGTAATTGCTCTCGACGGCCCTGCCCATCCCCTCCATAATCACAAGGTCTGCATCGGCAGCGGCGGCGTTCAATTCATCCGACACTTCGGATAAATCAATAAGCGGGATGTCGTTGCCGGACGAGACAGTCTGGATCATGCCGTCGGCCAGCAGAATCTTCAGTTCGCCGTCCAACCCGGCAAGAAGCCCCAGAATCCGTCTGGTGTCCTCGATAGTCATGTCGTTCAGGACGGGAAGCTCGTTGGCTGTCAGGACGACCTTCATGCCGCAGAGCGCCAGTTCGCGGGCCAGGGGCATGACGCCCAGGACGAAATCGCTGCCGGCGTTATCAACAAAGATTATCGCCTTGGCCCAAGGCGTTGGCGGAGCGGCGGCAAGAAGCCCGTCCAGAGTGTCGAAATCGTCCGCCAGCCATGGCCTTTTTTTGAGCAAGTCCATCGTCCGGAAAAAATCCTGCGGCTGCTCCGCCAGATGCATGGTCGAGGCCGAGCCGAGGTCGAAGATGTTGCCGGCAAATACGCCCTCGATCAGCCGCAGCCATCGCCGGCGCCGCGGGACAGCCGCCAGCCTGGCCAGCACCTGCCGGTAAATCGCCATTGCCGCCGTGTTCTCCCGATCTTTTATGTGCGAAAAAGGATCGCCCAGCCCGTGCGACCGCAGCGTCCGCTCCCGCATCCTGCAAAGTTCGATGATGTTCAGCCTGCCGCCCGGCAAGGCCGACGGATCCTCACGCAGACGGCGGATGATCCCGGCAAAATCGCCCCTGGCCGCCTCGATCTTCGGCCTGGCCGTCGGACCGTATCGCACCAGGGCGTGCGACAGCGTGGTCCCGAAGTGTTTTTCAAAAAGCCCGAGCCAGTATCCCCTGCCACAGTCGTCTTCGATCAGGTCCCAGTCTACCGCGACATATTTATCAGGATTTTTCAGGAGGCGGAAATGTGCCATGTCAGCGTTCCGGCGTTGAAATATGTGCCATGCGATTCCGTCATTCATCCGAGAATTCGTATCACCACGCAGGTCAGGTCGTCGTAGCGTTCGTTGAGGCCGGTGAAGTTCCGCATCGCCCAGCGGACGTGCCGGAATATCCTTTCAGCCGGCCAGTTCTGGCCTGCGGCATAGACGGCCGTCTTCTCGACCCGCTCGCGCCCGAACGGCTCGTAGGCGAAATTCATCGCGTCGGACAGTCCGTCGGTGTACATGAAGATCGTGTCTCCGGCCTGAAGGGCGACCCACTCGTGCTGGTATTTGGCCTTTGGATTTATTCCAAGCACGCCGCCGCCCACGCCCAGAAGTCTCGCCGTTCCGTCCCGGATCAGGAGCGGAGGGAGATGGCCGGCGTTCGTGTAGGTGAATTTCAGGTCCCTGTAATTCAGCACGCCGTAGAACATGGTCGCGAAGTCGTTGACCTTGGTGTCGGCGCACAGGTCGCGATTGACTCGGTCCAGGACCGCCGACATTTCATACAGGTTCGCGGCGTGCGCCCTCAGCGAACCGCGTATCGAGGCGGTCAGCAGCGCCGCCCCGACGCCCTTGCCGACCACGTCGCAGACGGCCAGGCCCAGATTGTCGGGCGGCAGGTTGATGAAATCGTAAAAATCGCCGCTGAGTTCCTGGCTTGGCACGTACGCCGCAAATATGTCCAGATTGGGCAGGACGGGCGGATTGCGGGGCATCATCCGCTGCTGGACCTCCCGGGCGATCATCATCTGGCGTTTGATCTGGGCCGACTTTATTGATTCCTGGTACAGCCGGGCGTTGGCGATGGCCGCGCCGGCCTCGCCCGCTATCGACCGGATAAGCGATATCTCGAACCAGTCAAAGACATACTTCTCGCCCATATAGACGCGGATCACGCCAAGGGATTCATCCTTGTAATACATCGGGACGCAAAGCGCGCTTACTATCCCTTCCCGGCGGGCCTCGGCCGGATAAAGCACGCGCGGGTCGCTGCCTGCGTCCTCGATGTAAACGGGCTGTTTCGTCTCGAGAACCTCTCGGTCTATCATGCTCTCGGCCAGGCGGACCGGGCCTTTTTGAAGATATTCGCCGGACAGGTTAGCGACGGCCGTGATAGCGAGTTCCGACCGGTCCTCGCTGAACAGGCGGATGGAGCAACCCTTGGCCTTGAGGACCTTCACGACCGTTTTGGCCACCTTGTCAAGCAGCACGTCAAGCTCGTGCTGGCCGGAAAATTCGGCTGTCAGGTTGTAAAGTGTGGCCAGTTCATTGGCTCGGCTGCGAAGTTCGCCCTCGCGCCTGCACAGCCCGCCCACCACGTTGGCCATAAGTTGCAGAAGTTTCAGCAGCCAGGCCGGATCGTCGCCTCCTGCGCCATGCTGCGGCGCCGGGCCGCGGCGGCTTACGACTATACACCCCGCCACTTCATCCTCGACGACTACCGGCATTTTCAGGCAATCGGTCGAATTGTCCGGCAGACCCGCCGGGCCGGCGTGTTCGCGGTCGGCCAGAAGCGACGAACTCCACTGCGCGGGCGTACCGTGATCTTCCAGATATGCCATGCCCTGCGGCGTGCATATCTCAATGGGCGACTCAGCAAGAGCTGAAAACGCGTATTGCAGCCTGCGAATCGTCTGCAGATTCAGATAATCAGCTACCGTCGGCACAAGTCTTCCTTTACTTGCACGGCTTGTAAGAAATCCGTCGACCGTGTATTCTATGCGCAATCTTTTGAACTTGGAAGCGGATTGTGGACTCGCCCGGCAAGTGTTCCGGACCGCCGCAAACGCGACATAAAGGAGCCGTTCATGGCCAGGCGAACATCTGAAAAGCTTTCTTCCTCCGCCGCGGATAAACTCATCGACAGGCTTTTGAGGTTCAGGATCGAGGTTCCGTCGTGGGGCTACGCCCAGACGGGCACGCGGTTCGGCAAGTTCCTGCAGGACGCCGCCGCCATAGATATTGAGGACAAACTGGCCGACGCCGGCTCGACGCACAAGTACACGGGCATAACGCCGACAGTGGCGGTCCACGTCTCTTGGGATTTCCCCAATGGGTTCGATCCGGCAGTCGTCAGGCTCGCGGCCAGGCACGGCGTCAAAATCGGCGCGATCAATCCCAATTTGTTCCAGGACCAGTGCTACAAACACGGCTCGGTTACCAACCGCGACGGGGCCATCCGCAAAAAGGCCCTCGACCACATTCTCGATTCCGTAGAGATAGGCCGGCAGGCAAAGAGCGGGTATCTTTCGCTCTGGTTCGCCGACGGCGCCAACTACCCCGGACAGGCCGACATCCGCCAGCGCAAGGAATTTGCGACCGAGGCCCTCAAGGTCGTCCACAAGGCCATGCCCTCCGACATGGTCATGCTGATCGAATACAAGCCGTTTGAACCGGCGACTTACTTCACCGATTTCTTCGACTGGGGCGCCAGCTACGTCTTCTGCAAGGCCGCCGGCCACAGGGCAAAAGTGCTGGTCGATCTGGGCCACCACCTGCCCGGCTGCAACATCGAGCAGATCGTGGCCTGGCTGCTCGACGAAAAGATGCTGGGCGGCTTCCACTTTAACGACCACAAGTACGCCGACGACGATCTGATGGTCGGGGCCATCGACCCGTATCAGACCTTCCGCATCTTCAGCGAGATCGCAGGATACGAGTTCGATGAAGGCAAGGACGTGGACATCGCGTGGATGATCGACCAGTCGCATAACATCGAGGCCAAGGTCCAGGCAATGATCCGCACGACAGTCGGCATCCAGGAACTGATGGCTAAAGCCCTGTGCGTGGACCGCAAGGCCCTTGCCGCCGCGCAAGCCGCCGAGGACACCATCGCCTGCGAGCGGATGATCCGCGACGCGTTTTTCACCGACGTTACGCCTGTCCTCCATGCGGTTCGCGGAAAGCTGGGCGTGCCGGCCGATCCGCTGGAGGCGTTCCGCCAAAGCGGCTACGAACAGGCCGCCGCCAAGGCCCGCCGCCGCAAACGCAAGGAATTGGAAACATCCGGCGGTTCCAACTACGCATAACAGCCCGTTGAAAAAGTGCCGCGGGCGTCTCGCCCGCGTGTGCCGAGGGCATCCTGCCCTCGCATTTTATCGTTTTTCTTCGATTTTCCGCAGGCAAGACGCCTGCGGCACGCGCGGCCAAGATGGCCGCAACACGATAAAAAACACGGCCGCAAACTGATGCGGCCAATGGGGTTCTCCAAGGACAGAAAGGTTGTTTAAGGAATCTGGAAAGATTCGTATACTATCAGAGGATATCCATAACTAAAGGCTGTGAAACGGCAAAGGAAAATAGGCATGATCAGGTCAATATTTGCGGGAATCTGCATGGCGGGGACGTTCGTCGCAGTAGGATGCCTGGAAACAATCGAGACTTTCACCATCAATCCCGACGGATCGGGAAAGGTGTTGTTTAAAAGAACAGTGCTTGACGATGTAGTGACCTCTGAATTTGAAAAGCGAGTTAGAGCTGAAAAAAACGATCCGGCCAGTAAAGCCGAAAAAACAGTCGACAATATCATTAGCGGATCCAAGGGCGTGGACGCTTGGGTTGACCTGTCGTATAAAAAAATAGAGGCCGGCAGAATTAGCATAACCGGGATGGCCTATTTCAGAGATGTCAACAAGCTGGTGCTTTTTGGCGATAAAAAGAGCGATATAAAATGGAGCAAGTCTGACAAGGGTGGCATGGTATTGGAGTATGAATGCACTTTCCTTGAAACACCTGAGACCCAGGAAAGCACGCCGAAGAAATTGACCGACGAAGAAATTACGGCCGAGTTGAAAAAAGAAAGGGAAAACTTTCAACAACAAAAGGAAATGAACCATGTGCTCTATGGTTTGTTGAAAACTGATATCATGTTCATGCTGCCCGGCAAGATTGGCGAGATCAACGGGTTGACAAAAACTCCAAACGGTGGCGTAAGATTTCTCTTTGAAGGCAAGAAGTATCTTGACGCTGTGGAAAAAATGCTAGCCGACGACAAGTTGGCGACGGAAGCGATAAGGAAGAATAACGGCCAATTTGTCAGAGACTACATCATGCAGGAAGTTTTCGGAACCAAGGGGCCGTTC
>JACRIL010000059.1 GCA_016235825.1 Planctomycetota bacterium | reverse complement strand
CTGTCAAGATGGCAATTCGCGTGCCAACTAAATCGACAAGCCCGCAAGCAGGGGGATATTTGTTATTTTTTTCCCAACCACAAAGACAACAGCGTCCCCGCATTTACATGCGGGGCTTTAAAAATAATCCATCGACCGGCTCATCATACTTTGAATTGCCAATCCTCCAATGCCGGCGAGATCGTGCAGCCCCAACGGGGCGCAATATGAAAGCCTGGGGCAACGCCCCAGGAAATCGGCCGCATCCCAATATTCAAGCCCTGAAGGGGCGCAATAAAGCAATTGGAGTTGACCAAGCTGGTAAAAAATGGTCTTCGTAGCGTTGTAGTAGTAGGGCAGTGCGTTGTTTTTTACCTGCAACGGACTGGCATTCGCAAATATCAAAGCACACCGCCCTCCGCTTAGCCAACAGGTTCATCGCAGGACAGTGGCGCCGGTTATATCAGGCGTTGGCCTGTTCGCCTTCTAGCATGGCCTGGTAGACGGCGTCGGGCGTATCGGCGGCCAGAAGTCTGTTGCGGACGGAATCGAGGCTCAATATGCCGCAGGCCTTGGCCAGTCCCTGGATGTGGTCGGCGGTTTTTTCCGGCGGGCAGACGAGCAGGACGACCAGGCTGACCGGCCTGCCGTCGGTGCTGTTGAAATCCACGGGGCTTGCCGTTCGGCCGACCGCCATCACCAGCGACTTGACCGCCGTGCACCGGCCGTGGGGTATCGCGATCGCGCTGCCGAGGCCCGTGGTGCGGGTCCGCTCGCGATCCATAACAGCCGACAGGACCGCTTCCCTGCCGGCGGCATCGCCGTTTGAGCACAGCACATCCACGAGTTCCGCGATCACGCCTTCTTTGGTGCCGGCCGTCAGCGGAACCTTGATCCTTTGAGGACTCAGGATGTCGCACAGTCGCATGGCTGACAATCTACAAATCGGCAAATCGCCATGCAAACATATTCGCCCATATTTGGCGTTGACAGGGAGAATAATCTCGCTGAAAATCACCGTCGGACAAATCGACGGAAAGATTCCGGCATCGGGATGCCGGAGAAAGGAGCATGTCAGATGAGGAAAATGGTCATTTTATCGGCGGCGTTTCTGTCGTCGGCCCTGGCTTTCGTTCCGGGCGTTTCGGCGGGATCGCCCCTGGCCGACAGGCTGCCCGACGACACGTGCGCTTACATCGGCTGGGCGGGCCGAACGCCCGCCTTCGACGGCACACTGCTGGGTCAGATGCTGGACGACCCGGCCATTGTCGGCATGCTGGACCTGATCAAGCAGGTCGTCCGTTCGCCGCAGGGCGGGATGGATGATTCAGAAATGAGCAAGGCCATCGGGCCGGCGATCGACCTGGGGTGCATGGCTCTGCGGCATCCGATGGCGATATCCGTATTCGGCCTCAAGGCCGAGCCCGGCGGCAAGCCGGAGATAGGCCTGGCCGTTCTTGTCGATGTGGGCAAGGACAAGGAGGCGTTCGACAAACTCGTTCAACAGCTTATCGACGCCCTCGGCAAAGACGCGGCCTTCGAGAAATCCAAGGTCGCCGCCCTGCCATGCCGCACGATGAAACTGGACGACAAATACGAACTGACCATCGCATCCAGCGGCGACATAATGTTCATGTCGATCGGCCTGCCGCAGATGGCGGAAAGACTGGCGCAGGTCAAACCCGACAAATCGCTGGCCTCCAGCCAGGCGTTCGCCGAGGCGATGAAGGCCGTCGGCATCGAAAACCAGCAGGCCGCCGTTTACGTAAACGTGGATCACATCCTGCAGGTCGTCAAACAGGCGACGACCCCGCCGGAGGCCGGCGGCGCCGCATCGAAGGGCGCCGGCATAGCTCCGGCAGACGGAGGCATCAAGCCAGACCCGTCGCCGTGGGAGATCGTCAACGCCTTGGGCGTCGGCAAAATTTCAGCCATCGCCGGGGCGATGCAGATAGCCGACAAGAACTTCTTCACCCGCGTGCGGATATTCACGCCGGCTCCGCATCAGGGCCTGCTCATGCCCTTTGCCGGCCAGCCGATTACCGAGGCCGACCTGGCCTGCGCACCCGACGACGCCGACTTCCTGCTGGCGTTCAGGCTCTCGCCCGACGCCGCATTCACCGAGTTTCGCAGGGTGCTGCGGCTTATTGACGCCCAGGCGGACAAAAATCTGGCGCACGGCATGGCGGAACTGGAGAGCGACCTGGGAATCTCCATCGACAAGGACCTGCTGGCCAGCCTGGGCGACACGTGGACGCTGTGCGAGGCCCAGTCGCAGGGCGGACTGCTGACCGGAACCATACTTACCATTCAGGCGAAGAACGTCAAGAAACTCCAGGAAGTTCAGGCGAAGATAGAGAACTATCTGAAGGAAAAGGTCTTCGCCGCCCCGAAGATGCAGCCGGGGACCGACCCGGAATTGCAGGCCATGATCCCGCAAAAAACTTCACCTTCAATCAAGGTCGTCAAATACAACCAGGCCGAGATTCACTATCTGGCCCTGTCAAAAAACATGCCCGTCGCGCCGGCATGGACGATCTACAAGGATCGCCTGATGGTCGCGCTGTTCCCGCAGGTGCTGATGGCGGCGGTGGACAATTACGGCCTCAAGCCGCTGGCCAAAGACCCCGAATACGCCAAACTGCGAGCGAAGGTCTCCGACAAGGCCTGCATGCTCATGTACGGCGACAGTTCTAGGATCACCAAAGAGATTTACCCGATCCTGCTGGTGGTGGGGACCGTCCTGGCCAATTCGATGCCGGGCGCAGATAAAGGCGGCGATTTCATCTACCCGGCGGCGCTGTCCAGGCTCCAGAAATACGCCTCGCGCGACGTCAGCGGCCTGTGGGCTGACGACAAGGGGATCGTCTTCGAGAACATCGCAAACGGCGGAACGTCCTCGACTCCGACGCTCGCCATGGCCGCAGGAACAAGCGCGGCCATCATGCTGCCTACGCTGGGAAGGGCAAGAGCGCTAGCCAAGCGGGCCGCTTCGCAAAGCAATCTTTCGGCCATCGGAAAGGCGATAGCGCTTTTTGGCGGCGAATTTAATGACAAATGTCCCACTAACCTCGGCCTTCTCGTGGCATACAGGAACATGATTTCGCCCAAGGCGCTGGTAAGTCCGGCATCGGCCACAAAGCCGCCGAAGGTTGATGAAAAAGGAAATATAACCGGCCCGATCGATTACGTTTATTTTGTACTTGATGAGGAGTCCCCGGGTGAAACCATTATGGCCTATGATCCGCCGGAAAATTTCCGAAACGAGGGCACAAATGTCCTCTTGAAGGATTGTTCCGTTCGGTGGGTGGACATGGCCACGTTCAAGGAAATGATGGAAACTTCAGCCAAAGAGCACAAACGCTGCAAGGGCAAGGGTTATAACCCATTCGAGGACAGTAAAAAATAGGGCCAAACCGTCAGAATCCGGATAAAGGCGCGGGCAAATCGGCGGCAATCCGGGAACGGCTCGCCGTCGAATTTATATAATAGTTAAGGACTGATCAGGGATTCCTGCTTCTCACTTCTTTCCCTATCATTTGTCCCTTTCCGGCCTCTTTGATATACAATTCAGCGTCAAGTTGGTCGAGTATCTGCCGGCAGCGGAGTCTGATTTCATGGCTGGGGTTTGTTTCGATGGTTTTCCTGATAAATGGAATAATATCCGGTCCCATTTCGAGCAGACTCAGGATGGCTGGTTGATGAACCGCAACGGCGTTGGATTCCAGTTTCCCGATCAGTTCCTTGACCTCATTCTTGAATTCCTGCATCTGTGCGGCCGTCTTCATTTGCGGATGCAGCGCCACGCCAACACGCACAATCTCGCCCGGTTCAGGCTCGATCTTGAGCGGCAGGAAACGGTCGTACTCGGCACGAGGCAAAATGTAAAAGGCCGTTACGCCTTCGTGTTCAAAGAATCCCTTTTCCCATATCTTCAGCATCGAGTCTGCCTCGGCCTCGAACAATCCCCCCTTGAGAAGTGCCTCACGAACCTTTCCAACCGCTGCCGCCGGCCAGTCCTTGACGGGAATTTCATCCAGGGCAACCTTCGTTTCCTTGCCAGCCTCCACTTTTTCGACCATTGCGAAGCGGATGGTTTTATCCCTCTGCCAGCATCGACGATCTATCACGAACAGATTCTGGATGTCAAACTTGCCCGTATTGCCGAATCCGGCCGACCCTGCATCAATCGCGTTTAACTTCAGATTGCACGGCGCGGAAACCACGCCGTCGTAATACAGAAATCGCTCGGTCTCAAGCCGCGACTCGCAAATAACTTCCATTCTGGTGCGTTTCAGTTCGGAAACCTTCCCCTCGAAACCTTCCGCCGTAAGAAGCGAAGCCTTTGGAAGCCTTGCCTGAACAACCCAGGAATCCCGCGGGACCGGATATTCCGAGGCTTTATGCAAATCCTCACTGTCGCCAAGCCGATTATGATCGCTCTTGCGGGAAAGCAGCGATTTTGAGAAAACTTCGCCCGCCACAATTTCCCATGACAGTTTTCTGAAGACCCAGTCAGATTCCCTTCCCCATTCACTGAACACCAGTGTCGGCTCGACGCAGCAGGGCCACCATACCACCGGCGCGCCTTGGGGAAAATCCACTGTAACCTGAAGTTTCAGAACGGGCCTGTCGGAATAGAAGTATATGATCGGCTTACTCACGTTTATCACGGTAGGAACATAAAACGCCTTCATTCGGGCTTCTTTTTCAGGGAACTGCCGATAGAAGAATTCCGGCATGGATTCCCACTCGGCCCGTCTGCCGGCGTTGGCATAACGGCTGTCGCTGTAGATCGAAAACACTCCCCATTCATGCGCTTTCAGATTGTCCTTGTTCAGTGGAATCACGTCAAAAACGGCGGTATTGGATTCAATCCTGTCTTTCCAGATTTTGACGCCGGCTATTTCACGGGACGGTTTTTGCCCGGCATAGGAATACACAAGAGCATACTTGCCGCGTTTGCTGAAAGAATTCAAGGTCCTGACATATCCTTCTGTTTCCATGATGCAAAAGTTTTTTCGCAGGTCGGAAAAGAGGACCTGGATGGTTTCACCAGGCTTGATCGCTTTGAAATTTTGCGGGTCATTTGTGGATCTTGCCACTTCAGTCGGCACTATTTTTTTATGGCTTTCCGGGCCATCTATTTCCATTTTGCACCAATCTGATGCGAACAGGCTGAATATCTGACCGAAAGCAAGTTCTTCTTTTGAGACATTCCTGATTTCCACAATCGCCGATACCGGCTCTCCGAGGAAATATTTCGAATTGACCAGCAACCGGCAGACCAGGCCGTTGACCTCCTCGCCCCATGGCGTGTTTTTGGAGATTTCATCAGCGATAAACGGGAAAGCCGGCTGAGTTGCCGGACCAGGCATTGCATTCGGCTGCTTGCCTGATGCATCACCACCATAAACCGCAGACAACGTGATTAACACTGTCAGACAGGCTGCCATCGCTTTCATGCTGTTCTCCTGCTTGATGCAGCGGACGTACCTTTCTCGCAATGACTTTCCTGTTATTAAACAAACATATTTCCCGCAAGTTCTGCAAATTGATCGGATAATCCCACAAAGCCGCCGCCGGCCGATCTCAGGGCTGACAGGCCGGGCGCAATTTCCAGCGCAATTTCCATTTTACCTTGACCGGCCTCGGTTTGGGGGCGTATATTGGATGCAGAAGGCGCACAAGCCGGAGAGGTGGCTGAGTGGCTGAAAGCGGCGGTTTGCTAAACCGTTGTACGGGGTAATGCCCGTACCCTGGGTTCGAATCCCAGCCTCTCCGTTTTTCCCCGAAAAATCGCGTTTTTTCGGGGCTTTTATCGCATTTCCGTTTTCGGGGGTTTGCCCATCCGCTTCAGCTTTCTGTGCATCGTCGTGCGACGAAGCGCGAGAAAATGAGGCCGGTGGCACTGGTCGGGAAACATCCGAACGTGGCGGATGATGTCGAGAGAATGGAACCTTCAAAAAGTTGCGCCACTGTTCTACGCGGCTTGTCCGGCGTAGCCTTATGGCGGAGCCGGAAGCCTGTTGGCGAAGCGGAGGGCAGTGTGCAGACAGCGGCGCCACGTTCGCCGGCGGATGGGCGGATTTCGCTTGTTCACGGAGAATATGTCTGGTGGAATGAGGGCAGAGCGGACTTATGCGGCTGACGCGATACGGAATTCGTGAGATAATCTGCTGCACGCTGGCGCTTTGGGCGCTGGGCGCGGCGGGTGTGTGGCTTTCGTGCAGGTGCGGTCCGACGGCTGCCGGGCTGGAAGGCGTCATTATTGCGGCGGCCGGCTGGCTGCTGATTGCGGTTTCGGCGATTGTCTGGCTCTGGGTGCTGGCATTTTTTCGCGACCCGGACCGCAAGACTCCCCAGGACCCCGGCCTGCTGGTCAGCCCCGCCGACGGCGTGGTAACCGACATCACGCCGCTGGGCGCCGAAAGTCCGCTGGGCAGGCCCGGCGTGCAGGTCGGCATCTTCATGAGCATATTCAACGTGCACGTCAACCGCAGCCCGTGCGACGGCCGGGTCGAAAAAATCGAGCACAGGGACGGGGCGTTTCTGGATGTCCGCCGCGACGAAGCATGGTCCGCCAACGAATCGGCCACAATTCATCTGTCTTACAGGCACGGCCAAATCGTTCTGCCCGTCATTGTCCGCCAGATAGCCGGCCTGCTGGCAAGGCGGATTGTTACCGGCCTGCGGACGGGGGAGGAAATATCTCGCGGACAAAGGATCGGCATGATAAAGTTCGGGTCGCGGCTGGAGCTTCTGGCCCCCGTCGAGCTTTCCGGCGAGGTCCGCGTGGCTGTCGGGCAAAAGGTCTTTGCCGGGCTGACGGTGCTGCTGGCCGCCGGGCCGGCCGGCGACAGGCCGCAACAGACATGACAGATCAGGCAGACAATCACGGCGGCGATCCGGTTAACCCCGCGAACCTCGACAACAACCAAGACGAGTTCGAGGATATGACGCCCGAAATGCTTCGCAGACGCGAGCTGCGGCGCATCCGCCGGCATCGGCGAAGGCAGTTCATCCTCCGCAGCACGGCCGTGCTGCCGGCCCTGCTGACCGTGATGAACGGCGTGTGCGGGTTCGCGGCCATATACTTCGCCACCAAGGATGCGATCGGCGTCCCGATAAACGCGGCGGCCGGCCGGGGCGTTCAGGTCTCGCAACTGTTTACATGGAACCCGGCGATAGCGGCCTGGCTGATCTTCGCGGCCATGGTATTCGACATGCTCGACGGCCGGCTGGCGCGGCTCACGCGGCGGACCAGCGATTTCGGCGGCCAGCTCGACAGCCTGTGCGACGCCATAAGTTTCGGCGTGGCGCCCGCCATCCTCATGCTGAGGACTGTCGTTACGGCCATGCCGGACATGATCCATGAGGTGGCCGTCGAGCGGGGCGTCTGGTGCATCGCGGCGATCTTCATGGCCTGCGCGGTGCTGAGGCTGGCGAGGTTCAACGTCGAGAACGAGCCGGACGAGGCCGCACACATGAAGTTCAAGGGCCTGCCCTCGCCCGGCGCCGCCGCAGTCGTTGCAATCCTGGTCCTGCTGTTCGCCCATCTGACGGACCGCGGCTGGCTGGACAAAACGTTCCTGGCGTGGATATACGGTTTCGCCCTGCCGATTGTAACCATGGCCGCCGCCCTGCTGATGGTCTCGAACTTCGAGTATCCGCACCTGATAAACCAGTACCTGCGGGGCAAGCGCTCGTTCGGATATATCGTCCGGCTTATGGTTATCGCGGCGGCATTGGTGCTGGAGTTTATCGTAACCGCCTCGGCGATCATCGTCGTCTTTGTGCTCAGCGGGCCGGTGCGGGCCGTTTTCCGCCGCCCGGGCGATTCGGCCGCGGCGGTTTTTCCGGCCGGCCCCGCCGCCCCCCCCAAGCCGCCCATCATCACCCCGCCGCCGGATCATCCCAAACTCCCTCCGGGGGGCGATTCACAGAAATAAACTCGCTTTATTTGATGCCGCGTTTCTGGGCTTCCTCGATGATGGCCTGTGTGGCAGTGGCGCCGATACGCGATACGCCCAGCGTCCGCACCCGCAGGAGATCGTCCAGCGTCCTTACGCCTCCGGCGGCCTTGATCTGGATACCCGCCGGGCAATTCTTGCGCATGAGGGCCAGGTTGTGGTCGGTTGCGCCCTTGTAATTGTAATTGCCGTCGGCCTGCTTGACAAACCCGTAGCCGGTGGATGTTTTCACGAACGCGACCCTGATTTCCGAGCATATCTTGCACAGCCGGATGATGTGCTCGTCCTGGAGGTAGTCGGTCTCGAAGATGACCTTGAGGATGGCCCTGCCGGAGACGGCGGCGTCGTTGACGGCCTTGATGTCGGAGGCGACGTAATCCCAGTCGCCGCCCAAGGCCTTGCCGACGTTGATTACCATGTCAACCTCGCAGGCCCCGTCCCGGACGACGTGCTCGGTCTCGCGGACCTTGATCGCGGTGGGGCTGTTGCCGTGCGGAAAGGCGACCACGGGACAGACTCCCACGCCGCTGCCGGCGAGAATTTTTGCGGCCATGGCCGTGGCGTATGGCTTCACGCAGGCGGTGGCGACGCGGTATTTCTTTGCCAGTTCGCAGCCGGACTGGATGTCCTTGTCGGTCATCGTCGGGTGCAGCAGCGAGTGGTCGATCATCTTTGCGATCCCGGCAAGCGTTACGTCGGCTGACATTATGTTTCTCCTTGTAACAGGTGAATCAGAGTTTATCCGGTCTTTCAGCGGGCGGCAAGATCATACCGGACGTGTTTGTAATGGGTCAGTTACGGGGGGATTGTGGTGCGGGCATCCGGCTTCGCTGAAGCTATGCCGGACAAGTCTTGCCTGCAACGTTAAGAATAAAAAATGCAGGCGGGACGCCCGCACCACAAGAGGGCAAAACATTGTTTGGGTCTCCCCCCGTAACTGACCCATTACATGTGTTTTCGCCATCAACACGGGGCGGTTGCATCCGCGGCGGCTCGCTGATAATATCGTGGGCCAAGAGGCTGATCGCATATGGAATCGAAAGGCAAAAATCCGTGGACGCTCAGGCAGGCGGGCAAGGCGCTGATAGCGCCGTCGCTGCTGGCGTGCGACTTCGCGCGTGCGGGCGAGCAGATAGACGCGGCCATGTCGGCCGGGGCCGACGTGCTGCACGTGGATATTATGGACGGGCATTTTGTGCCCAACCTGTCGATGGGCCCGCCGTTCGTGCAGAAGATGCGCAGATACACGTCGGCGCCGCTGGACGTGCACCTGATGCTGACCGACCCGGCGACGTACATCGAGCGGTTCGCCCAGGCCGGCGCCGACAGCATAACCTTTCACATCGAGGCCTGCGGGATCGGCGACCTTCCATCTGCGGTTTCAGCCCGGCCGGCCGATGAGGCGATTGAAACGGCCGGCAAGCTGATCGGGCGGCTCAGGCAGCTCGGGCTTGGCGTCGGCATAACGCTCCGGCCTAATACGCCGGCCGAAATGCTCAGCCCGGTAATCGACAAGGTTGATATGGTCCTGGTCATGTCCGTCGAGCCAGGCTACGGCGGGCAGAAGTTCATACAACCCTCGCTGGACAAAATATCAGCCATCCGCAAGATGCTCCGGCCACAGCAGCGACTGGAGGTTGACGGCGGGATCAACGCCCAGACGACCGCCTTGTGCGCCGCCGCCGGGGCCGACGTGCTGGTGGCCGGAGAATTCGTTTTCGGCGCGCCCGATATCCGTGCAGCAATCGACCAGCTCCGCAACGCGTGCAAACAGGCAGGCAAATAACCTATTTTTGGTGGCACCCCCAAGCGCAGCTTGGGGGTGGTTAGCGCATCAATTGGAAAAGAATTTCAAGTATTTTCGGAAGGATAAACAAGGTTGTGGATCAACAGGAAAATAAAACGCGGTTCACTATTCTATATGCGCAAATAGCTGTTTTTGAGGCTGGCTTGCAAAACCCTTTTAATGACTGGACAGAAAAACATGTCAGGCAAGGTTTTTCGTGGCGACCAGGTTCGGTATCTTTTCGGACTATTGAGGAGACAGGCAAGCTTGACGTTTTATTAACCCGCAAGCCATTTGCTTTAACCGGTCGCAATGCCATTCGTGCGATACGAGTCCCTTTTACGGTGGCCAACAGTGGAAAGATAGATATTGCTTCCATCACAGAAGCCAAAGAATTTGAAATGCCTGAAGGACAATATGAACTGATCTTTGAGACAGGAAAAAGACCCGATGGGTTTTGCTGGGCAGCGTTCCACTTTCTTGACTCGCAGGAGATTGTTTCTCCTGCAGTTTTAGTTGCCGGTAGTGATATCGATCCCCAAGAGCCTTTCCTAATGGAGGCAAAACCTGCGTAATGATACTCAACGTCAGGCTCGAAGAGCCGGCAGAAAGTAGCCCCGGGCAAGCGAAGTCCTCCGCAAGGAGGACGAAGCGAAACCCGGGGAAAACGGACCCTCCAATAAAGTTTAAATGCCCGATCCCGCCACTGGCAGATGTGCCAAAATCTCTGGCAAAGTCGGCCGAGAATTTTCGACGAGAATTTTTCTGCTGTGGAAAAACAAATCACCCTGATTTGATGTTTTCAACAACAGGGCAATGTTTCTGTCGTTTACATTGGATGTGGCCTTCGGAAAACCCGCCACATCTGCCGGGGCGCGATCGGAACTTGTGAAACTTTTCATAATGGCATCCTATCCCCGGGTTCCGCGTCGGCCGGCTGCGCCGTCCGCCGCTGCACCCGGGGCTACTTTCTGCCGGCCCTGCGGGCCTCGCACAGCTTCACAAGGAAATCGCCAGGTTTCAGCGTCTTGACTTGATCGACAGGACATATTTACATAGAACAACAAATGTGATTTTGCGACACTCGAAGTACATTCAGACATGACATGTCTGAATCAGGTTGTTAGAATAAGTTCTTTCATTAATACCGGAAACCAAATGGCAGAAAATCAGCCGGAACAAGCAAGCCCATATGACTCATCGGCGTTCAGCGGCCCGCAGACCCGCAAGAAGCGCGAGATGCCGGAAGGCCTGTGGATGCGGTGCCCGCAATGCGAGGCGATGCTGTACCGCAAGGTGGTGGCCGAGAACCTCGATGTCTGCACCGAGTGCCAGTATCATTTCCGCGTGGGCGGCAGGCGGAGGATTCAGCAGATCGTGGACACCGACAGTTTCGAGGAGATGTTCGCCGACATCGCCCCGGCCGATCCGCTGGAATTCAAATGGTCGGGCCAGACCTACGCCGACCGCATCCGCAAGGAGCAGGCCAAGACCGGCAATCTCGAGGCCTGCCTGACCGGCGTGGCCTACGTCAAGGGCAGAAGAGTGGCGCTGGGCGCGATGGACGGCGACTTCCTCATGGGTTCGATGGGCTCGGTGCTGGGGGAGAAAATCACGCTGATAACCGAGGAGGCCGCCAAACAATCGCTGCCGCTGATTATCGTGAGCATGTCGGGCGGCGCCAGGATGCACGAGGGCGCCCTGAGCCTGATGCAGATGGCCAAGACGTCCGCCTCGCTGGGGCGATTCGACGACGCCGGCGGTTTTTTCATCTCGATCCTGACCGATCCGACCACCGGCGGCACGATGGCCAGCTTCGCGATGCTCGGCGACATAATAATCGCCGAGCCGGGCGCGCTGATCGGTTTTGCCGGCCAGCGGGTCATCGCCAACACCATCAAGGCCGAACTGCCGGAAGGTTTCCAATCGGCCGAGTTCCTGATGCAAAAGGGTTTTGTGGACATGATCGTTGCCCGCAAAGAACTCCGCAGCGAGATCGCCCGCCTGATAGACTATTGTGCGGCGTAGGGCGGCATGGCAAGGGCGCCTGACAAACCGACGATAGGCATCACGATGGGCGACCCGTGCGGGATCGGGGCCGAGGTGCTCGTGAAGGCCCTTTGCGACGCGGACCTGCGGCGCCGGGCGCGCTTCGCCGTCTTCGGCTTTGCCGAGCAGCTCGCCTACACGGCCGACCAGCTCGAACTGAACTTCGATTTCTTCCGCGATCGGCACGAGGACATCCGCCGCTATCCGCACGAGATCGCCGTGCTCGATTTCGACGAGTTGGATCAGCCCTCGACAATGCCGCGCGGTCCGGGCAAACCGGGCGGGCGGGCCTCGATGGCCTTCTGCCAGGGGGCAATCGCCGCCGCCAAGGCCGGCCTGATCGACGCCGTCGTTACCGCCCCGATCTCGAAGACCTCGTGGCTGATGGCCGGGTATAAAAATTTCCCCGGCCACACCGAACTGCTTGCCCACGAGTTCCGCGTTCAGCACGCGGCGATGATGTTTGTTACGCCCGCCCTCAAGGTCGTCCTGGCGACCATCCACGAGCCGCTCTTTGAAATTCGCAACACGTTGACCATCGGCTGCGTGTTCCACCCCATAGACCTTGCCGACAAAGCCCTGAAGGAATGGTTCGGCGTCGCCCGCCCGCGCATCGCCGTCTGCGGCGTAAATCCGCACGCCGGCGAGGAAGGGCGTTTCGGAGACGAGGAGCAGCGGGTGATAACGCCGGCCATCACGATGGCGACCGAGGCGGGCATCTTCGTCAAGGGGCCTTTCCCGGCCGACACGCTTTTCGCGCAGGCAGTCCAGGGAAAATACGACTGCGTGGTGGCGATCTATCACGACCAGGGACTTATCCCGGTCAAGCTGCTCGGCTGGAAGGACGCCGTCAATCTCACGCTGGGCCTGCCGGTCGTGCGGACAAGCCCGGCCCACGGCACCGCATTCGACATCGCCGGCAAAAACCTCGCCGACCCCTCGAGCATGAAGGCCGCAATCAACCTGGCCATCGACCTCACCGGGCGTTGCCGGCAAACGGAAAAATAAATCCGGTTTTTCTTATACGATTGCCGGTGCGGCTGGTACATAACTTTCAGGAATTCGGACATGACGGACATTCAAAATCTGACGGATGCCAGGCTGCTGGAACTCTTTGCAAAGAAGAAAGATAGCGATGCCTTTCGGACAATCTTTAACAGGCATTATCGTTTTGTCTGGAGCGTTTGCCGCCGCAGGCTCAGCGGCCGGGAACATCTGGTCGAGGATGCCGTTCAGACAGTTTTTCTTGCCCTGTTCCATTACGCCGGGCGGATACGGAACGCCTGTGCCCTTTCCGCCTGGCTGTATCAGACCGCCGGCTTTGTCTCGATTAAAATCATCCGAGTTGAAGCAAGCCGGCGGGAGAGGGAGAAAAAGGCGGCCATCATGATGAAAGACATGGCGGGAGAACCGGTTTTGGAAGCAGGTTGGGGCGAGGTCCGCGGCCACCTGGACGAGGCCGTCGGCAGATTGCCCGGCAAACAGCGCGACGCGGTGGTAATGCACTTCCTTGCCGGCAAAAGCCTGGGGGAAATATCTGCCGAAACCGGCATCGGCAAGGCAACCGTGCAAAAGCGGGTGGAAACAGGGATAGAGAAGCTCAGGTCAATCCTTTCGGCGCGGAATATTGCAGTTTCCGTCGCGGGGTTGGGAACGATGATCGCCGGCAATTCGCTGGAGGCGGCGCCGGCAGGTTTGGCACAAACAGTCTTTGCGGCGATTACTCACAACATATCCGCCGGCGGATCGGCTGCCGGCGGCATGGTCAACGTGGTGGTGAAAGGGATAGGAAAAATGATGCTAATGGCGAAACTGAAGGTTGCGGCGGCAATCGTATTTGCGGCGGCGGCTGTTTCGGGCACAGGCGCGGCGATCCTCGTCGCCCAGGGCGGCAAGACGCCGACGGAGACCGTAGTTCAGACAACTGCGCCGGTGACAGCCGTTCCTGCTACGCCGGGCGACGCGACGGTCGTCGAGATAACGGACAAGGTCCTGGTCAAGGATTGCGTTCCGTTTGGAGTCAACTTGAGCTACGGCAACGATTCTCCCGAAGCTTCGCCCTGGCTCAAGGATCGGATTCGGGCGAGTTTTGAGGGCAGCACGTACCGACAATGCCTCCTCGGCGTCGTGCAGGACGAAACGGGGGTTACACTTTGGGTTGGCCCCAGTCCCGAGTGGCAGAAGATCCATCTCGGCGCCAAATTCACCATCCTGAACGGGCCTGCCAAGGGAATGACGGGCACTATCAAGGAAATCACAACTAAGAAAGTCGTGATCGACGGCAAGGAAAAAGAATATCCCTATTACGTCTTCGACAAAACGGTTCCGGCGCCTCCGCTGGATAAATCCGGCCTGCCCGACCCCCAAGTCGGCCCGCCCGGAGTTATGGTGGAAAAACTGCTGTTTGACGAAGGATACATCGGTGAATCGTCGAATTACTTCTTGCCCAACGCCGGCATGAAAGACAAGTTTCCCCAGGGTCCCCGCGAGGACGTGTTGATAGGGGACGTTCGTCCGGGTTCGACCGGCCGGGCCGTATGTCATCTGATCGCGCCTGAAACGGGCAACAAGGCGTTTATCCGTTTCGACACAATCGCCCAGCATCTGGGGCAGACCAACGGCACATGGAAGGTTTCTTTCTGGGCCAAGGCCAAGGCTGGAACGCCGGCGATGGAAGTGTTGGCGGTCAAAGACATGCGTGGCACAGTATCGCCGGCACAGAAAATTACCCTTGAAAAGGACTGGAAAAAATATGATCTGACGTTCGACGTAGCCGGCATTCCGGAACCTGCCGACTGGAAAGATCCGAAAAAAAGCAGCAATGGAAGGCTGTATTTCCTCTGGGAGGTTGGCGGCGGCGAGGCGCTTCTCGATGAAGTCAGTGCGCAGATGGCCGACGAACAAAATCCCACCGTTTTTCGCGACGACCTGATTGCCACGCTCAAGCGCCTGAACGTCGGATCGGTACGCAGTAATCAGCAGGGCGGCAATACCATAGATAATATTTTTACGCCGGGGTTCCTCAACCATTGCGGCACAAGTTCGCGGTCGGCAATACTTCTGGGACCTTACGGCAACGTCAAACGGCTTCCCTTCAGCGTTTCCGAAATGTACACCCTTTGCGAGCAGATCGGCAGCGATCCCTGGTACTGCCTGCCGGGGACGCTGCACAAGGAGGAAATGTCAAAGTTCATGGAATTCATCGGCGCGCCGGCCGACACGGGGCTTGGAAAGCTGCGTGCCCAACTCGGACATCCCAAACCCTGGACTGAATCGCTGCGATTCATCCATGTGGAAATCGGGAATGAGGCATGGAACTCCGCTCCGCCTTATCATTCCAGTGGCTTCTGGGGCTCGGATTACTGGCGGGAACTGATCGAGACGGCCAAGAAATCCCCTTATTACCGCCCAAATGTCCTGTTCCACGTCGGCGGCCCGGTAAGTCCCACGAAAAACACGCTAATCCTGCAGTATACCCCCAACGGCGACCGATTATCCATCGCGCCGTATCTGCTCGATGACGACTACAGAAAAGAGGACATGGCTTTTCTTGATACGCAGGACAAGTTTTACCGATGGCTTCTGGCATGGCCCATCTTCCGATCCCGTGATCCCCGCGGCAAAACGTATAAAAATTATCAACTTGCTAAAAAGGCCAATATGGAACTTTCCATTTATGAGATCAACTATGGCGTGTATGCGGATAAAAATTCTCCATGGATGGAAGAACCGCGCAAAAGGATGTTCACCACGCTCGGCGGGGGAATCGGTCTTATCAACAACTTGTTGGTGATGCTCAAGGAACAGGGAATCCGAACTCAAAATGTCTTCCCCCTGGCCAGCGGTTCGGATGGAGGGCTTTGGGATTTCGTTCTGTCCATGCGAAAGGGCCATGAGCGGTACCGCCCGAATTTCCTGGGGTTGTCTACAGTCAATCAAGCGATTGGCGGCGATCTTGTGGAAACAATCCACGCCGGGGCGGATCCCAAATGGGGCGGCGAAGGGCTCTTTTACATTGAGTGGAAGAAGGAACCCCAGTGCATCAAGTATGAAAACATCCCCTGCATCATGAGCTACGCTTTCCGGAACAAGAATAAACGCGGGCTGATACTTGTTAATCTGGACTTGGCGCAGAATCTGCCCGTGCAACTCAGGTTTCCGGGCGAAGCAAAGGGTGGCAAGGCTGTCTCTCGCCTTCTGACTGCCGACAAGATCACCGCGAGCAACGAGTGGGAAGTCGGCGAGCCGCAGGTCTCGATAAAAGAAGAGACGATAACAGACTTCTCCTCCGGCCGGAAAATCGTCGTCCCGCCGTTTTCCATGATCAGTCTGACATGGGAGGATAAATAAGCATGATTCGAACATTTGTGGCCGTTGCGGCACTGACACTGACATCCGGCGCGTCGTTCGGACAGAACGATCCCCTTTCGGCTTACCTGCTCTCCAAGGCATCCTCTCCCAGCGGGATTTGCTCGCTGCCGCGGTGTGGAGACGGGAAAGTCGCCGTTGCGATTGCCAAATCGGGGTTCCTGGTCCACGCGATGGAATCGTCCGACAAGGTCGAAGCCGCAAAGAAGACGGCAGATATCGCCGGCATTCTGGGGCGGTCCCTTTACGTGCAAAAAGGCGTGCTGGCGGCCATTCCGATGGCGGATAATTCGGTCGATTTGCTGGTTATTTTTGACGCAACCAACGCCGACCTGACAGACGCGGTTCGCAAGGAGATTCTCCGCGTGCTTTCGCCGTGCATCGGCAGGGCGGTTGTGGGTTGTGCCAAAGGCGCCGGTTCTGCCGGGTCGCTCGATAAGGCAAAACTTGAAGGCTGGGCGAAGGCGCCGGGCATTGAAAATTCCGCTGTTTCAGAAAATGAGCAGGGATTATGGGCGACTTTCAGCCGCCCGCCGCTCGAAGGCGCGGATGACTGGACGCATTGGTTCCACGGGCCGGACAACAATCCGGTCTCCGCCGACAAGGCGTTTACCGCACCGTTTCAACTGGGCTGGATCAGCCGGCCATTCAACGACCCGACAAGAGGAGACATCAGCGGGCGGGTGGCGGCACATGGCAGAGTTTTTGTGATATCGCCATCATGCACTAATTATTCTTATAATAATACTCGTACGCCTCTTCGACCGGCAGAACTGGTGGTTCGCAGCGCGTACAACGGCCAGATATTCTGGAAGCGGGAATTGTCAAAAAGTTTTCGTGCATGGAGATCGACGCTCATCGCCGCGGGCGACTTTGTTTATCTGGCGGATGGGGCATCCGTTTTCTGCCTGGATGCGGCAACCGGCAAAGAGACCGGAATGATCGATTTCGGCACATCCGATTCGATCGTCAAGTGGATGGGCCTGAACGACGGGATTCTGGTCATGTTGGGCGGACCTGAGGACCCTGATCATAAAGGTGACTTGCAGTCGCTGGCCCAACAGTATGCCAAACTGGTCCAGGAGAAAAAACTCGGTTTTGGGACCGTATTGGCCGGATATGGTTTGGCCGCCAAAAAGGCTATATGGAAGTGGGACGAACCGTCCCCGATAGACAGCCGGACAATCGGAATACTCGACGGCAAGGTTTTCTTTTATGCCCCCGGCGCCCGGATAGGATGCCTCAGTCTGCACGATGGAAAACAGCTCTGGCTAAACAATAATCCGGACACATTGAAACTGATTGATGAACCTCTACAAGCCAGCCTTAACGTTACGGGTTTGGCGTATCGCCCCTCCCTGATATGCATCAAGGATGTTCTTTGTCTGGGCCTTCTGGAGAAAAAGAACTTCGTGGCCGTTTCCGCCAAAGACGGCAATCTCCTTTGGAGCATTCCCGGCAGCAGGAAGCTGGAGGCGATAAATTATCTGTATATTGACGGAAAGATAAACTTGTCTTCCTATCCGCCACGGGGGGGGGCCTGCCATGGTGGATGCACTGACCGGCAAGGTGATTACGACCAAGTACGAAGAGGTTCTTCTTGGGACCGGGGGCGGCTGCGGAACCACTACGGCCTCGGCTAATTTTATCTGTGGGCAGGCTGGCGGGATTTGTTACGATCTGATCAACAAAAAGAAGATGCCAAAGCAGCCGTTAAAGACTCAGTGTCATCTTGGCACGTACATCACACAGGGAATGTATTTCTGCCCGTCGCACATCTGCACCTGTGAGTGGATGGTGCGCGGGTTTGTCGCGCAGGCGCCGGTGAAAGCGTCGTCGCCGGAGGCCGGCGCCGCAACTGCTGAACGTCTGGAAACAGGCCCCGGCGATTATCAGACTGTTGCACCGCTCAAGACCGATCCGCAGGACTGGCCGACGGGTCGCGGAACGAACAAACGCACCGCTTCAACGCCTGTTTCGGTTCCGGATAAACCCAGGCAGCTCTGGGCATATGATCTTCCGACGCCATATCCGCCAAAGAAAGTGCCGGCCGTGTTTGGTTCACTTGAGACGGAATACTGGCCGACGTCGCCGGTGGCCGCCGGCGGACTGTTCTTCTACGGCGGAACCGACGGCAGGGTTACATGCCTGGATGCGAAGGATGGCAAATTGCGATGGACTTTCTTCGCAGGCGGCCCCGTTCTGGCTTCCCCGACCGTCTGGGAAGGCAGAGTCCTCTTCGGGTCGGCGGATGGGCGTGTATATTCACTGGAGGCGACGACGGGCCGGCTTCTCTGGAAATTCCGCGCCGCGCCCGTCGAGCGGAACATCATGATTTACGGCCTGCTCCAGAACAGTTGGCCTGTCAATTCCGGCGTGCTGGTGGAGAATGGCGTGGCATATTTCGCGGCCGGCATGGTGCTCCAGCCAGGAACGTTCGTCTTCGCGCTGGATGCCGCAACCGGCAAGGTCAAATGGGAAAACAACCAAACCACCTGCATACCGTCCGGATTCATGGCATTGTGGAAGGGCAAACTGTGGGTGCGGGCATTCAACGGTGGATCGGGCGGAGCCGCGTTTGATATCAAGGATGGGAAGGAGGATCCACGGCTCAAGACCAACGGCATGCGGGGGCGGGAAATCGGAATCGTGAAGGACCGGTTTATCGTCTATGGCGGCGGCGACTTGTATAAAGACCTTGACCGGAAGTTCAGAAGCCGCGGAACCGGATTTGCATTTCTTGAATTTGATCAGGCAGGTAAAGCCGTTTTGCCGGACACTCTTCAGTTCGAGTCCGAATTTGTCGTGCCGGCATGGAATGATGAGGCAATCGTCTTCGCCGAAATGACTCGCAGCGATGCCGGTGCTGCCGTAAGCCCGCGATGCTGGAATGTCGATAAAACCATGGATTTTTTTGACAAGGCCTCCAGGGCTATAGATATTTCAACAAAACCGGCTTGGGCGCTGGACAAGTTGCCGGAGTCGAATACGGATTTTCAGAAGGCAAAGGATTACGACGCCGCCATGCGAAACTGGGGGCCGCTGCAGATGGAGATAAACTCAATCGCCCTGGCCGGCAATGCAGTGGTCATGACGTCGGCCGAGAAGAAGAAAAAAACTTCCGATACGTCGCTGCCTGGATGGAACATAGGCCTGTACAAACTGGCCGACGGTTCGGCAATCTGGGAAGGGCCGCTGCCGTCCGAGCCTGCCCGCGACAGCCTGTGCATAGACCGCGACGGCAACATCTGCGTTACTCTGCGAAACGGCGGGGCAGTCTGCTTTGGAAAGTAACGCTACAGGGCAGGAATCTTGAATAAGCATTTGCTGATTGCGATTCGCGGCCAGCGGGACTATAAACTATCTTGCTGACGCCAGGAGATATGATGATGAGAAAAACTCTCGGTTTTTCTGCGGGATCGATCATTTGGGTCATGGGCGTCCTGAACTCCGATTTACTCGCCCAGAAAAGTATTCCTCTTACCGACCAGAACGTCGAAAAGGCCATAGCCAAGGCGGTGGAATACATTTTTTCCAAACAGAATGGTGATGGAAGCTGGCCTCCCGGATCGCAGGGGATGGTCATCTACAAGGATGGTCCAACGGCCATGAGCATCTACGCCCTGGTCGCCAGCGATAAAAATCTTGCCAAAGACCCCCGGATAACCAAGGCAATTGATTGGTTGGTCAAACCGGAGAATCAATGCAATCTGACTTACTCTGCCGCCTTCAGGTCCCTGGCCTGGCTGACACTCAATAAACAATTGGACAACAAGTACAGCAAGCAGTTGGCTGCCGATGTGGATGCGCTCGTCAAAGCCGGCAAGAATGGCACGTATACTTATCCTTTAACTGTATCCAGCGGCTGGGACAATTCGAACTGCCAGTACGGCCTTTACGGAGTCTGGGCTGGAGCAATGGGCGGGATCGAAATACCGAAGGAATACTGGGATAAGTGTCTTACGCGATGGATAAAAGTGCAAAATAGCGATGGAGGTTGGGGTTATACCCCGCTTAGCAGACCAGATAGCTATGGAGAGATGACCGTTGCTGCGATCGCGTCGCTCTTTGTCTGCATCGACTGGCTGTACATGGACAAGTTCATCAAATGCCAAGTGGGTTCCGATATAGCTTCCGTGAAAAAGGGGTTGGACTGGATGGACAAGAACTTCTCCGAAACCATGAAGAAAGGCCCCGGCGATCTCCCATATCATTTGTATGGCGTCGAGCGGGTTGGGCTTGCCAGCGGGTACAAATACTTCGGCGCCTCCGACTGGTTTAAGGCGGGGGCTTCTTGGCTGCTGAACAGGCAAGGGGCCGATGGGCATTGGGGGGGCGGGGAGGTTCACGACACCAACTACGGGCTTTTGTTCCTCATTCGCGGGCGGCTGCCCGTCATAATCAACCGGCTTGAGTACGATGGCGACTGGAACAACCGGCCGCGGGCGCTGGCCAACTTCTGCCGATGGGGCGAAAAAACATTCGAGACTGAGGCAAACTGGCAGATCATAACGCTCAAGAGCGACGTAAACGAGTGGCACGATGCCCCTATTCTGACTATCACAGGCTCGAAGGAGCCCAAATTTTCAGCCGAGGACATCGAAAAACTGCGGGCATTCGTCTACCAGGGCGGAACGCTTTTCAGCATCACCGAATGCAACGGGGCCGCTTTCACCAAGGGCATCAAGGGCCTTTATCAGAAACTATTCCCGAAATACGAGTTTACCCTTTGCGGCAAGGATCATCCGCTGAACAACATGCTCTACAAGCCCGCCTCAGTCCGGTTTTCGGAGGTCAACAACGGCATTCGTCCTCTTGCGATTCACACGGAGTCGGATTTGCCTTTGGCCTGGCAGCAATACCAGGTGGCGACGGGCAAGGTGAATTTCGAGGCCGCCGCAAACGTGGTGATGTATGTGACAGACAAGCAGTTCAAGTTTCGCGGCGCGAAGGTCTGGCCAACCGAGCCGAAGTCTCCGCCAGGCAAATCGATAAAGATCGCCCGCCTGCGTTACGCGGGCAACTACGACCCCGAGCCGCTGGCCCTTCAGCGAGCTTCGCGTTTGATGGCGGCGAATTACGGGATAAACGTGGATTGGCAGTGGGTAACTGCCGCGGCGTCGGCGCCGGCGGGCGGGTCAGCGTCGGCGATTCCGGTGACGGGTATTGCGCCCCGCGATCTGACTGCCGATGTGAAGCTGGCGGTGATGACCGGCACGGGCGGGTTCAGCCTGGCGAAAGAGGACAAAGATGCCCTGAAAAAATGGGTGGATGCCGGCGGAATACTGCTGCTGGATGCAGCGGGCACGAAAGGATTCACTGAATCGGCCAAGGATTTGATCGGCGAGTTGTGGGGCGCCGACAGCCTGTTGGCGATGCCTTTGACCAGCCCGATCTATCAACTCAAGGACATGACTATCGAGAAGGTCAAGTACCGTCGCGCGACGCGGGCGAGGCTCGGCGGAGTGAGAGAACCTTGCCTGATGGCGGTGCTGGCCGGCGACAGGCCGAAGGTTATCTTCAGCCAGGAAGACGTTATCGCCGGACTTGTGGGCTTTTCATCCTGCGCCTGCGACGGTTATGAACCGGAGAGCGCCTTCGATATCATGCGAAACGTCGTGCTATACGCCGCCTCAGCCCCGCCGCTGCCGAAAGAGAGTGCCACCCAGCCGACCACCGGACCTGCTTCAACACAGCCGGCAAAATGAAAATTGCCGTTCAAACCGCTCCGGCCTTGGCAAAAAAACCCCTCGGCTCACCGCTTTTTGCCGAAATCAGCGTCGGCCAGCCAGGTGAAGATAACCCAGCCGATGACGAACGCCGCCGGAAAAAGGCGCGGGCGGGCTGATGGGTCGCATCTTCAATTATCCCGCCAAAGCGCGCGGCTACATGCAGTATCGCAGCAGCCAGAGGGCCAGGCCGAGGATTGACAGGCCGGCGGCCATGTAGATCGACAGGCGGAGAATTTCCATCGGCAGGCGGCGCATGTCTTTCGTGCGGATGGTCCTGTAAACCACGACGATGGAAAGGCAAAGCGGCAGCAGCAGCCAGAAGGACCATGTCGAGGGCATCGGGACGGGATTGTAGAAAAGCGTCCAGGCTAACATGATTCTGCGCTGCCGTCCTGTTTAGCGCCGTCGGTTTCCCGGCCGGTTTTCCTGCCGGCGGCGCCGGCGGCTATCGCCAGCATCACCGCGTCGAAGATGCACATAAAGTTGAGCAGCCCCGCGACGCCGGAATACGTCCTTGCGGCCGTCTCGGCGGGAACCACCAGCGCGATGCCCTTTTCGGCGAGATACTCATCGATCTTCTGCTGCTGGAAGGTAACCCGTCCGCCGGCGGATTTCTGGATGGACGTTATGTCGGCGTGCATGGCGTGGTCGCTGGCCAGAAAATCCTTATAAACTTTCTGCTGGCGGTACCAGCCGGTCAGGCTGTGCACGCCGCACATCATCTGGGCGGTGAACCACCACGGTTCAAAGTAATAGTCGACGGTCATCACGCCGCCGACGGCGATTCCGGCCCAGAACGTCGCCGCGATGCACAGGAATATGATGACGCCTTTGCCCACGTGCCCCAGATACACGTGGCCGGCGCCTGGGATCATCCAGGCCAGCACCAGGGTAACGATGACCGACGGTTTGAATTTTTCCTGTTTGTATTCGGCGTTCATTAAGAGCGCTCGCACTATGCTGAAATTTCAGGCCATGATTGTGCCGACGGCCCGGCCGGTGTCAAGCAATATCGGAAACAGGCGAGCCCTTTGATTGTGCGGACACCGCAAAAGCAAGCGGGCCGATCGCCAGGACCGGCCCGTAACAGTTTGCTTTTCGGCGACGAAAGCCGACGCGACTAGAGGATGGCTTCCTTCGCGGCCTTGGCGACGCGGAACTTCACGACCCTCTTGGCCGGAATCTTGATCGCCTCGCCGGTGGCGGGGTTGCGGCCCATGCGGGCTTTGCGATTCACGAGCACCAGCTTGCCCAAGCCCGGAATGGTGAAGCTGTTCTTGGCTTCCTTGTACGCCAGGGCCACCAGGGCCTCGACGCAGGCGAGCGCTTCTTTCTTCTTGCAGCAGCATTTCTCCGCCAGCGCCGTCATGGTCTGAGACTTCGTCATTGCTTTGGCCATCTTTCGCTCCTTCTTCGTGTTTGACCGGACATCCGTTTAACCACTTCCGCCGCCGCCGCGTTGCGAATGATCCGCGCTTTGCGCCGGCCGCGGCATCGGGCCACCTTAGCCCGAATAACCTGGATAATGTTGCGCAATAACAAGGCCGGCGTCAAGATATAATATTAAAAAAAGCCAATAAAATCGGGGTTTTCCGATTCGAGAGCTTTACGGCGGTCCGGCAGGCCGGCACATTCGGGTCGGGCCGCAAAGGAAATGCTTGTCTGCAATCGGCAAATGCGTATATTAAATCGCGACAGCCGGAGAGGTGCCAGAGCGGCTGATCGGGCGGCATTGGAAATGCCGTGTGCGCGCAAGCGTACCGTGGGTTCGAATCCCTCCCTCTCCGTTGGATGCAACTCGTTCCTGAAAGCGGTCTTATGCCCGGCCCCTCCGGGCGAATTTACGGCCTTTCCAGCCTGTTGACAATAAATTCCCTGACTGCCTGTTTGTCATTTGCCAACAGGGTGCTGCGGGTGGACATGCTCATCAATTTGTCGATCCGGGGATGCCTTGCAAGGTCGTTTCGGCCGGTGGCCTGTTCGATTGCAGCAGGGAACTTGGCCGGGTGGGCGGTGGCCAGGCAAATAATCGGGTCGCCGGGCAAAAATTTTTCGGCGACGGCCCAGCCGCAGGCCGTGTGCGGGTCCAGGACGTAGCCGTGCCGGCTGTGGCATTGCCGGATTGCGTCCAGCACGTCGGCGGTTTTGGCGGCGCCGGCCTGGAAATCCGGGTCGGTGCGGTTGATTCCGCCCGGACACGCCGAAACGCCCGCCGGCCCGCAGCCGCAGGGCACGGTCAGCCGGCCCGTGCGGGCGAACTGTTTCATCAGACCGCGGAGGCGATCGCCATCCTGGCCGACGCGATAATAAAGGTATCGCTCGAAGTTGCTGGCCAACTGGATGTCCATCGAGGGCGACAGGGTCTGGCGGACCTGGGCCAGCGAATACTCGCCGGTGCTGAAAAAGCGGGCCAGGATGTCGTTCTCGTTTGTCGCCAGTATCAAGCCGCTGATCGGGGCGCCCATCTTCATGGCGTACCAGCCGGCCAGCACGTCGCCGAAGTTGCCCGTCGGCACGGCGAAGCGAACCTTCGCGGCGCCAGTCAGTTTTTGAACCTCTGCCGCCGTCGAAAAGTAATAGACGATCTGGGCCAGCACGCGGGCCCAGTTGACGGAGTTGACCGCGCCCAGACAGTAGCGGTTTTTGAATTCCAGGTCGCCGAAAAGCTCCTTCATTATCCTCTGGCAGTCGTCAAAACTGCCCTCCAGGGCGATATTGTGCACGTTGTCGTCCAGGACGGCGGTCATCTGACGTTCCTGGATCGGAGAGACCCTGCCGTGCGGGTGCATGACGAAGATGTTAATGCCCTTTCGCCCCCGGACGCCGCAGATCGCCGCCGATCCGGTGTCGCCGCTGGTGGCGGCAAGGATGTTCATCGCGCGGGCGCCGCTGGCGCGGCGGGCAAGGATATATTCGAAAAGGTTGCCCAGCAGTTGCAGGGCCACGTCCTTGAACGCCATCGTCGGGCCGTGGAAAAGTTCCAGCACGAACATCTGGCCGACCCTGGCCACCGGAGCGACAGGCCCGCCGTAGTTGCGAACGTCATATGTACGGTGAATCATGTCTCGCATGTCGTCGCGGGGGATATCGCCGACGAACGGCGTCATCACTTCCAGGGCCAGGTCCTCGTATGGCAAGCCCCGCCAATCGTCGCACCTGCCGCGGACGTCGGGTATGTCCTTGGGCACAACAAGTCCGCCGTCGTCGGCCAGGCCCATCATCACCGCCTGGCTAAAGCCGATCGGCCTGATCTGTCCTCTGGTTGAAACGTACTCCATCGATCTTTCTCCGCCTGGCTGGATATTCTATTGCCACTTCAGGAATATAACAATCATCTCGTCTTTCGACATCCTGATTGTATAAATTCCATGGAATTGTGCACCGGAACATTTGCCGCAGGGACGTGTTCAAGAATCAAAAGCCGGCGGATATCCCCGCCGCAAAGGGGTGCAACATGAGACTATGGACGATTGTTCCGATTCTTTCGGCGGTTTTCATCGCCGACTCGGCCATGGGCCAGGAATTGGAGCTGCGGGACAAAGTCAACCTGGGCGTCCAGGCCGACTCGGGCGCCTGCCTGACGCCGGACGGCAAAAAGGTGCTGTCGGCCAGCATCGCCAAAGACAGGCAGTCCATCGCCTACACGCTCATCGGCGCCGACGGCAAAGACAGAAAACAGGTTGGCAAATTCAACCTTGGAGAATTGAAGCGATGTGAATATCACAATGTCCTGTCCGGCCGCGGGGGATATTTTTCAGCCGACGGCAGCATGTTCCTGTGCCATCCCGACCTGGACAACGAGAAAAACATTGAACTTCTTGGAAATCCGGTCGTCGTCGCTCTGGCGGATGGAAAGGCCGTTTGCAAAGGCATTCCGGAACAGCAGGTGGATAGTTCCCTGACTTTTTCCGGCCTTCTGAACATCTATGGCGTCTTCGGCAAGGACAACGCCGTTTATTACGTTATGCCCGATCTCCCAGACAATAAAACTGTCTCCAACTCACGTTCTAACAGAATCATGAAACACGACCCCAAAACAGGTCTTGGCGCATCTGTCGCTGAACTGGGTTACATCGCCACAAGGCTCATCTGCGTTTCTCCAGATGGGACAAGGCTGGCGGGCATTGTCGTCGATGCGGAAAAGTACATCGGAAAAAAAGATTCCATGAAATTGTGGACATATGAAATTCCGACGGGGCGATTGGAATATTCCAAACCGTTTGCCGCGTGGAATGAAACCATACCGCACGTCGTCTGGTCGCTGGACAATTCAACCGTGTATGTGGCCAGCGACGCCTTCGAGGCGGGCGGACTTTTCGCCGGCAGGTTCTTTGCCGACCCCAGCCAAAAAGAGCTGGAGGAATTCCGGGCGCTGGCCGTGCAGCTTGGCGACACTGACTTCAAGGTTCGCGACGCAGCCTTCTCGAAATTGCAGGCCGCCGGCTTGAAGGCATCCGCCGCGATCGGCGAGGCTTCCAGATCGGACGACGCCGAAATTGCCGCTCGCGCCAGGATGCTTCAGGCGGAAACAGGCGTGTATGTAGCCGCCTTAAACCGGAATAATTGCGAGTCGGCGGTTGAAGTTGCGCCGGGCTGGCTCTGCGCGAAGGGGTCGGATTCTTCGATTATGCAGCTTATCGATGCCGGGACCCGAAAAGCCCGGCCTGTATTGGAAAAAGACAGGCTTGTATTTATCGATCTGGTCGGCGATATTGGCCTTTTCAGGGACTCAGGCCGGACATTATGGACGGCAAAGGTCGTCTTTTCACCGGCGCAGGCCGGACCGGCGACCTCAACCGGTCAAACAAATCCTTCATGGAGCGATTAATAAATGATTTTGCACAATCGTCCGCATCGGGTGATAAAAATCGTCTGGCTGTTTGCACTGGCGGCGGCCTGGCTGGCGGCAGGATTGCCGCTGTTTGCGGCGCCGGGCGCCGAAACGGCAGGTCCGCCCGCGGCGCCGACGACTTCGGCTCCGGCAACGTCGCCGTCTGCCGCTTCGGCCCTGACGCCCGAGGCGGCGGAATACCAGAAACTCGTTTTTGCCCTCTGCGACGATTCGATGGAAGGCCGGGGCGTCGGCACGGCCGGCCTGGAAAAGGCCCGCGATTTTATAGCCGGGCAGTTCAAAGCGATCGGCCTGTCCCCCGCCTTCGCGCCGGCCAGTCAGCCGGCCACACAACCGGTTGCGCAGCAAGCCGCGCAGCCGGGCAAGCAGCCCGACACACGGCCGGCCGATCCGCGGGGCAGCGGCCAATTGTCCTATTTCGAGCCTTTCACCGTCCGGGCCGGCGTTAAAATCGAGGAAGCCAGACTCGAACTGCTCGACAAGGACGGCAAATCCATCTGCCAAGGGCAGTTCAACAAGGATTTCACCGTCCTGGGATTTTCCGGTTCGGGCAGGTTCGAGACCTCCGCCGTGTTCGCCGGGTACGGCATCGTCGACAATCAGCACAAGTACAACAACTACGCCGACCTGAAAGAGGGCGATCTTAAGGGCAAGATCGCCCTGATTTTCCGTTATGAACCCCAGGACGACAAAGGCAAGAGCCTCTGGGCCGGCGCCCGCAACGAATGGTCCGATTCGGCCGGTCTGATGGCCAAGATGACGCAGGCGGCCTCGCGGGGCGCGGCGGCGATGATCGTCGTCAGCCCGCCTTCCAGAAAGGCCGACCAACTGCTGACCTCGCGGCAGACTGGTTTCGGCACGGCGGCGATTCCGGCGATACATATCTCGTTCAAACTGTTCACGAAGATGCTTCAGGCGTGCGGCATGGATGAAGATAAGGCCGCGGAACTCCAGACCCGGGCTGATGACGGCAAACTTCCGCCTCTTGCCCTTGCCGGCCTGACGCTCAGTGGGCTTGTCAAGGCCAGCCAGACCACCGCCAGAATTTCCAATGTCGGCTGCGTCCTCCCGGGCCAGGGCGATCTGGCCAAAGAGGTCGTCGTCGTCGGCGGGCACTATGACCACCTCGGCTTCACCGAACAGGCCGGAAAAAAGACAATATTCTATGGCGCCGACGACAACGCCTCGGGCGCATCGGGCGTTATAATGCTCGCCCGCAGATTCGCCGCCCTGCTGAAAGAAAACAAACTGCCCGACCCGCGCCGGACCATAGTGTTCGTTACGTTCGGAGGGGAGGAGATCGGCCTGACCGGTTCGAGCTATATGGCCGGACACCTCAAAGACCTGGGCCTGGAGTTCGACAGGATCTCGGCGATGATTAATATGGACATGATAGGCCGGCTGCGGGACAACCGGCTGTACCTGTGGGGCATGGACAGCGGCGACCTGTGGCGATCCATGATCGACGAACTTGCCAAAGGCAAGAACTGGAAATTCAGCATGACCGGCTCGGGATTCGGCCCCAGCGATCATGCCAGCTTTTACCAGATCAAGGTGCCGGTCCTTTTTTTCTGCACGGGCATGCACCTGGACTACCATCGCCCCACCGACAGGCCGGAGAAGATCAACGCCAACGGGGCGGCGAAGATTCTCGAACTGGTCGAGGCGGCCGTGTGCCGGCTGATCGACGGGAAGACTCAGATCGCCTACCAGGCCCCGAAGGGCAGGCCCGGAACCGCCCCCGCCGGCGGCAGAGGCTATCTGGGCGTGGTGCCGGACACATCCGTCGAGTCCGATCAAAGAGGCTGCCCGATCGGACAGGTCCTGCCGTCGGGCCCGGCCGAGACGGGCGGAATGAAGGCCGGCGACATCATAACCAAAATCGACCAGGCCGAGGTCGAAGACGCGACGAGCCTGCTGGACGCGCTGTCCGGGTGCAAGCCCGGCCAGAAGGTAAAGATCATTGTCGTGCGAGCCGGAAAAAAGGTCGAACTGGATGTTACCCTCGGCGGAGGAAATTAAGAATCGTCGTCAATTTTCTTTTGCTCAAACCGTCGAAATTATATATGTTTTTGCATGCCCGAAACTTTTCAGATATATCACAAGGCAACCTATCAGGCCGGGCAGATTGTTAGAGCCTATCCGAATAACTACGATGAGCTGCGTTTCGACAAAAACCGGATGGATGCAAGGAAGACCGACGCAGGCGACCCGTTTAGGGTCGTCCAGGAGGTCTGACGCCGCAGACGCCGGTTTTTGTCGAAACCCTTCGGGACGGGCCGCTTTTGCCGCATGCCTTCGTCGCTCGGGCTCGACGACCTTATGCAGGTCGGCGTCGCCCTCGCTTCTTGGCCTGCGACAAGATCGGCTCCGTCGCAGCCATTGTAGTTATTCGGATAGGCTCTTATCCCTGACGGCGGAAAATGATGAAGGGAAAAAACCCGGTGAAACTGCAACGTCCGAACATTCTTTATTTTATCTGCCATGACATCGGCAGGCATATGGGCTGCTACGGGGTTCCGGTCGAGACGCCGAATCTTGACGCGTTCGCGGCCGGCAGCGTGCGATTCGCCAACGCATTCTGCAATTCGGCGGCCTGCACCCCGTCGCGGGTCTGTGCCATGACCGGCCAGTACGCCCACGTCAGCGGCGGGGTGGGGCTGGCGCATATTGGTTGGCCGCTGGCGGAAAGCGAGCGCACTATAGTCGACTACCTCAAAGACGCCGGCTACGAGACGATCCATAGCGGTACGGAACACGAGCGGCATCCGCAGGCTAACCGCTACGAGGTCGATATTCAGGAAGACTGGGAAGATTCCAATGCCGAGATTGCGGTAAACAAGGCCCTTGATTGCCTGACAAAGCGCGACCGCTCGCGGCCGTTCTACCTCAATATCGGGACGCAGCAGCCGCACGCAAGTTCGTGGTCCCATGCCGATGAACTCTACGGCGGTTCGGTCGCGCCCGAGGATGTTTACATTCCACCTTATCTGCCGGATCGGCCCGGCCTGCGGAAAGGCTTCGGGCAGTTTCAGGCCGCGATCCGTTACATGGACAGGCATTTTGGCCGGCTGATGGATGGGCTCAAGCGGCTCGGCCACGACCGGGATACGATTGTGGTGTTTACGACCGATCACGGTATTGCCGCCCCGCGGAGCAAGAGCACGCTTTACGACCGGGGCGTGGAGATCGCGCTGTTGATCAGGCTTCCGGACGGTTCGTTTGCCGGAACCGAGGTCCGGCACCTCATTCAAAACATAGACTTCGTTCCGACCCTGCTTGCTGCCGCCGGTGCGCCCGTTCCGGGGCACCTGCCGGGCAAGTCGTTCTGGCCGCTGCTGAACGGCGGGCCCTATACGCCGCACGATCATATTTTCATCGAGCGGAACTTTCACGGCGAGAGGCGGGTTTGGGGCAATGCCAGGGACTACGTTGACCGGTACGATCCCGTGCGGGCGATCCGGACGCCGGCCTTCCACTACATCCGCTATTTCGATCCGACGGTTAAATGCCGGCCGTGGCTGCCTTTTGAAATTCCGCCCGGCGCTCCCGGCGAAGAACAGGAACATTGGGAGTTCTGCATCCCCCAGCCGCGAGAGCCCAGGCCCGAAGAAGAACTGTTCCATGTTGCGCAAGACCCGCAGGAGTTCGTGAACGTCGCCGCCCGGCCGGAGTTCCGGCAGGTGAAGGCCGACCTGAGCCGAAAACTGGACGAGTGGATGAAATCAACCGATGATTTTGTCCTGCGGGGAGATGTCCCGAAACGCTACGAACAGCCGGGCTGGGGCCCGAACTGGCCGGTCCGAAAATAGCCGGCACAGCGACTCTGGCAGTCAGTTGAAAATGTGTCGTGGGCGTCTCGGTTCGCCTGTGGCGAAGGCATCCTGCCCTCGAATGTTTTGTTTTTTCGCACGATTGTGCAGACGGGACGCATACGTCGCAAACTATACCTTTTCAACGTGAACTTCTCTGGTTCCGCAAAGCGCAGGGGCTGAGGCGCGGGGGTTGCAGCAGCAACGCGGAGGATGGTTCACGCCTTGATGTCGATTGTTGAATTCGAGTCGAGGGCGGCTTGGGCGACCCTGGCCGCCGAATCGATCAGATTGGACTTCAGTTCCTCCACCTGCCCGAGCGCCCCGTTGGGTCCCTGGATTCCGGAAACCGCCTTGGTCAGCAATTGGCTGTTCAGCACGCCTATCAACAGCGAACTCACCTGCGCTCCCGATATGCCGTCTATCGCCATCGTCAAAGCCTTTCAGTAGCCACATTTTTCCACGCTAATTTCGGCGCAGAATCCCCCTAATTCATTATTTTCGAGCCATTCCCAAAAAACTTGAGTTTATAAAGGGAAATGCCATAACTGTATCTGCAGAGAAGGGTTGAGAGAGCCCGTCGCATTATATCGAAACAATGTTTTTAAAATCCGGAACACGAATATCTTAAACAACATTACCCTTGCGTTTTCCTGATGTATTCGGACAGTGCTTTTCCCAACAGACCAGGGGCGCAGTTATGTAAATCACTCAAGAAGCTTTGAGCATCGCTTATGGCATCTTGTGCGGCATCAATTGGAAAAAAACGCGACATGTCATAATCAGCATCTTCTCGCTTACCAAGAAGACCACCCAAGTTTTCTCCAAGCTTGCGTATTGATTCTTCCGGGCTGCTCTTCAGGTATCTTGGCAAATTGTTGTGACGAATATCCTTTTCTTTCCTGAAGTTACCTTTTATTCTGGTAACATTATCACAATTGTTGAAAATTATGTGGCGCGCCTCCAAAAAACAGGCATAATAGGCCCGGCTTATAGCACTTCGATAAGCCGCCTCATCGCCGCCTTCAGACTGAAGAAAGCGTGCTGTACCAAGAAAAAGCTTTCCATCCACTTTCGTCTAATCTCCGCTGAAAAATGCAGGAAAGTTCATGGAGGCGTGTGTGGCCGGCTTGCAACATGGATTCGCAAAACCGGTGCCTGCGATCCCGAAACTCTGTCGCATTGAAATTGCTAAAAACTCTTATTGCAAGAAGACTTTCATCCTCATTCTCCTCAGGAAGCATATCTATTTCGAATCCAGCACCATTAAAAAAAACGGGAGTTGCAGTTTGAAGCCATGAAACAGAATAACTTAAGTCATGGTTTTTAACAAATTGGACCGTTTTTTCATCCAATTTGTTACACGGCGGCATTAAGCGAAAATCTGTAGGCTGTACTTCATCCATAAGCCACTCAAGTCGTCCCGACAGGAAAAGCTTGTGTTGGCTCTGGGCCATAGAGTTGAAATACAAGATAATACGATTAGCCTCAGCTTCCTGGTTCTGTTTTGGTTTCAAGACCAAAGCATCGCCAGCAAGAACATCGTCTATGCTATCCCGATATAATTCTTCGTTGCTGAATAATGCATTTGTTGTTGATTGTCCGAGAAAAGGTTTTTGAAATTTTTCAAATTCAGTCATTTCACGGGGACGACCACGTGGTAGTGAAATCTTCTCAGACCATGATTCTGTTTCTATTTCAAACATTGACTGCGGACTCATTTGGTGGTCCCTAATTCAACAACCTGTTGGGCATAATTTCGTAGAGTACCCCAAGGTTCGACCATTTGAATCAATCTCCGGGTACGGTCGTCTGTGCTGTATTGCGAAATTTCATAGTGATAATTGAACGAGAATTGCAGCATGTCCTTTTGATCTGGACCTGTTTGTACCGGCTTAATATCAAGTTTGAGTCTGGATTCTCCGTAGTTCTTGGAAAAATAGCGGCCAAATTTAGCATCAGGAACAGAGAACTCCTGAAGAAGACGGTAATCTCCTGTTCCAAGCAAATCGCGGTCAAAGGAGTTAAAGTCCTGCCCAACTGGTTGTGCAACAAAGAAGTCGAAATTCAGACCTAAACCTTGAAACGGTGTATGAGGAAGTAATTCGATAGTTCGTTTTGCAATTTTCAGTGGTAATGTAAAATCGTCAGAATCTCCATGAATATTAAATGTTATCTGCATCTTCGGCGGTACGATGAAAACTTGAACAGAAGACGTCTGAAATTGGGCAACTTCGGAAGAGAAGACCCTAACACCAGTAAGAGTGTCTGCCGAAACAATGCCATGACGCGCCAACCATGTCTCAGTAAATATGGATGGATTAAAACTCTGTGCCGTAAGTACGATCCCGGCAAAAGCATTTTCGATCTTTGGCATAATAGCATTATCGGCCATAATCTGATTTTATGCAACTGTAAAACAAACGCTTTTGATAGATAAGCTGCATCGTGCTGCAAAAGAGAAGTGTTGGCTCTGATGCAATTCCTCAGACTTAAGCTACCTCATTTATCCGAGCAATTTGACGAGTTGAGCCAGGTCTTCCGGTTCGATGCGATAATCGGAGCCGCGGCCCTGCAAAAAGCGGTGGTTGGCAATAAGATGGACCGACAGCGGCGCGATGAGAAATATCCTGCCGGTCTGGGTGTCTGTGAGTTCAACTTGGCCTTTTGCCAGCAGGCCGCAGGAGGCAAGCGGACAGGGAAGTTTGCCCATCGATTCGCGGCAGACGGCCTTTAGCCGCCCGCCTGCGAAATCGACCTCCGCGCCCATTGCCGCCATGGCCGAGTCGAGCACCTTCTGGAGAATCTGTGCCGCCTTTTCCGCCGTCAGGCCGGCGCGGGCAAGTTCGCCGGCGTCGGTCGCCACGATCTCCTTGACCGTCCGCCTGTCATGCCCCATGAACCAGGCGTCGGGCGAAGGTTCGTCGGCTGCGGCTGGCGGACCTTCGTGAGATCGTTCCGCACCGTGCCTCATCGGCCGATCTTCTTTGCGGCCATGTCGCCCGCCGCGGCCGGGCCTGCCTCCTCCGTGTCCGCCGCGTTTGCCATGCCCGCCAGGGCTACCGTGTCCGCTGTGCCTGCCCCGGTCCGCCTGCCCGCCGGCCGGATTGTCCGATCTTTTGTTTGCCATCTGCCGTCAAGTCTCCGTCTGCAACTTTTCCATGGCCGAGACGTCCATGATACTCATGGGCAAGATGCCCATGCCATTAATAAAATCGTCCGACAGGCCGACGCACCATCGGAACAAAAATTTCACGCGAACTTGTCGAAGAAAATTCTGTCGTCGCCCAGCCCTTTTTTGCGCAGCACCTTTATCGACGCGTCGATCATGCCTGGCGAACCGCACAGATACGCCTCGGCGTCCGTCCCGGCCGGAACATGTCTGCCGACTACCTCGGTAATAAGGCCGACATCTCCCGTCCAGTTGTCAGCCGGATCGGGGCCCGAAAGCGTCGGCACGAATTTAAACCACGGCAGTTCACTTGCCATAGCCGAAAGCTCGTCCGCAAAAAACATGTCCCTGCGCTTGACCACCCCGAAAAAATACGTGCACGGCCTGGCGGCGTTCCTTGTCCGCGTGTCGTGCAGCATGGACCAGAAGGGGCTCATGCCGCTGCCGCCGGCGATCCAGATCATCGGTTTATTGCTACCCGTCAGGCCGAACTGTCCGTGCGGGCCGGTCAGGGTTACTTCCTGCCCCTGCGCGACCGACTTGTGAATCCAGACGCTGCATACACCACCAGGCACGAGCCGGACCATCAACTCCACGGCGTTTTTTTCCCGCGGCGGGCTGGCGATGCTGTATGCGCGGTAAACGGGCCCGCCTTCCTTGAAAGGACGCGGCATCGTCAACTGGACATACTGGCCGCAGACGAATTCGATTGAATCCGGCTCGATGAGATTAATCCGCAAACGCTTTATGTCGTAAGTAAGATCGTCGATCCGCTCGACCTGGCCGCGGAATCGCTTTATGCCCAGCACCTCCGGCGGAACCTCGATTCCAACGTCGCCATGGAGTTTTCCCTGGCAGGCCAGCCGCAGGCCACCGTCCAATTCGTCCTTCCTGAAAGCCCTGGTTTCGATCTCGCCCGGCGGCCAGGCGCCGCTGGTTACCCGCACGCGGCAGAGTTTGCACTGCCCCTTGCCCCCGCAGGCCGATGGCAGATGGATCCCCTGGCTGCGCAGGGCGGCAAGCAGCGTCATCCCGCCCCGGACGCCGAGTTTTTTCGCCCCGCCGTTGACGACTATTGAAAAATCCGCCGGCGAGCGGTCGGAAGCTTCCGTTGGTCCTTCAATCAAGTTTACAATGGCTCCTGCGGCGGCATTCTATCCTGCTGCCGGCCAAATGCGCCTGAAAAATGATGCAGCTTCTTTTTACAATCGTATTATGATTTCTTTGGCCCAAAAGCGTATAATCATATATGGAAAAAGGAAGGCTCGCAAATCAGGCCTTCCCGATCCGGAGACTGTATAGCCGGGTTTTGACCGTCAATGGTGGCCCATGCAAGTCTTTGTGGCAAGACAGCCGATTTTCGACCGCGAGAAAAAGGTGCACGGCTACGAACTGCTATTTCGTTCCGGTGCCGGCTCGGCCGGCTACGACGCATCCGACGCCGACATGTCCACGATCGACGTGATCTCCAACAGCCTCGATTCAATCGGACTGGACAACCTGGTCGCCGGCAAAAAAGGCTTCATCAATTTCACCCGCAATCTGCTGCTGAGCGACGTGCCGATGCTCCTTCCCAGCAGCACGGTTACCGTGGAAATTCTCGAGGACGTCCAGCCGGACCAGGATTTGATCGAGGCCGTGGGCAAGCTCAAGGAGGCCGGCTTCACCGTGGCCATGGACGACTTTGTGATGAGGCATCTCGACAGCCCGCTCATAGCCCTTGCCGACATCGTCAAAGTCGACTTTATGGGCGCCAGCGCCGACGAGCGGGGCCGGATAGCCGCAAGTCTGGCCGGAAAAAACCTCATGCTGCTGGCCGAAAAGGTCGAGACGAACACCGACTTCGAGGAGGCCATGGGCATGGGCTATCACTTTTTCCAGGGCTATTTCTTCAGCAAGCCGATTGTCCAGGCCGGAAAACAGATCAAGGGCAACAAGCTCAACTACCTGAGAATTCTCACCGAAATCAACAATCCCGATTTTTCATATGACAACCTCGAGGAATACTTCAGGCCTGACGTGGTCCTGACGTACAAACTGCTGCGATTCATCAATTCCGTGTGGTTCGGGCTAAAGCACGAGGTCTCGTCCATCAAGCACGCGCTGGTGTTGCTGGGGCCAAGAGAAATCAAGAAATGGCTGTCGCTGGTGGCCATGTCCAGCCTGGCCGACGACAAGCCGACCGAACTGATTCTCGGTTCGCTGGTCCGGGCCAAGTCCTGCGAGTCGCTCAGCCCGCTTATCGGACAGGATGAGTATTCGGCCGACCTGTTTCTGACGGGCATGTTCTCATACATCGACGCCCTCACCGACGTGCCTATGGCGGACGTCATCAAAAATCTTCCGATACACAGCCAGATCAAGCAGGCCCTGGTGGGCGAGGCCTGCCGCTTCCGGGACGTGCTTGAAACGATCATGTGCTATGAGCGGGCTGACTGGGCGGGCCTGTCAATAAAAATAGGACAGCTCGGGCTTCAGGAAGAAGCGGTGGCCGAGACGTACAATCGGTCGCTCGCCTGGGCCAATCAGGCCTTCGGCTCCCTGTGAGGCGGTCTCATCCGCCGGGACAGGCCCGCATTCAGACCTTGAGTTCCACGTTTTTGCCGATTGACGAGGCGTATTTCCGCCTGACCGGCTCGACGCAATCTCTGATGAACTCATCCACCTGCCGAGGCGCCCTGCCGATGAATTTTACCGGCGTCAAAAGCGACACAATATCCACTTTGGCGAAGGCCGGATCGGTTTGGAGCCGCTTTATCAGATCGTTGGGTTTGCCCAGCAGCTTGACCTGTTCTCCCGCCGCCTGGCTGTGGACGCGAATCCGTTCGTGCAGGTTTTGTCTGTCTCCGCCGGCCTTGACGCCGGCCGCAAGGATCGCCTCGGTGGCCATGAACGGCAGCTCGGCCGCCACATTGCCCGAAATCGTCATCGGATACACCGCCAGCCCGCCGGCGACGTTCATGACTATCTGAAGAATCGAGTCAGCCGCCAGAAAAGCCTCCGACATTGCCAGCCGCTTGTTCGACGAGTCGTCGAGCGTTCTTTCCAGCCATTGCTCGGCCGCGGTGTGAAGCGGACTGACGGAGATATCCATAAGGAACCGCGCGATGCCCGTCGCCCGCTCGCACCGCATGGGGTTGCGCTTGTAGGCCATCGCCGACGAACCGACCTGGCTGCTCTCGAACGGCTCTTCCACCTCCTTGCGGTGGGCCAGCAGGCGGATGTCGTTGCAGAATTTGTGGACGCTTGCGCCCACTCCGGCAAGGGCAAACGCGATCTCGGCGTCTATCTTCCTGCTGTAGGTCTGGCCGGTTACGGGGGAGATTTTCTCGAATCCCATTTTTTTTGCGACGAGTTTCTCCAGCCGGTTGACCTTGTCGTGATCGCCGCCCAGCAGATCGAGGAACGACGCCTGTGTGCCGGTGGCGCCTTTGATGCCGCGGAACTCCAGGTTCTGCCTCCGGCACTCGATCTCGTTAAGGTCGCGGATGAAATCGGAGCACCAGAGCGCCGCCCTCTTGCCTAGCGTGGTGAGCTGGGCCGGCTGAAAGTGCGTGAAACCCAGACAGGGCAGGTCTCGCTGATCGGCGGCAAAGCGGGCGAGGGCGTCGATCACTCCGGCCAACTGGCATGCGATCAGGCCCAGCGCATCCCGCATGATGACCAGGTCGGCATTATCGACGATATCCTGGCTGGTCGCCCCCAAATGGATGATCGGCCGGGCGTCCGGCGCCACGTCGCCGAAGGCGTATATGTGCGCCACCACGTCGTGCCTGAACCTGCGTTCGTATTCAGCCGCCCTGGCCAGATCGACGTCGTCCAGATGCGCCGCCATCTGAACGAGCTGGCCGCCGGTGATGTTGAGACCCAGTTCCTTCTGCGCCTCGGCCAGAGCAAGCCATATCCGCCGCCAGAGGGAAAATTTCCTTTGTTCGCCGAACAGCTCGCGCATGGCAAGGCTGGCATAGCGGGTCTCGAACGGGCTGACGTAGGTTTTCCTGTCATGTTCCATAGATAGACAGTCTAACCGCCCCGCCCGGCCGCTTCAATCCGCTTCGTTCAAAAGTATCCTGCTGAAACCGGGCGCCAGGTTTCATGCAAGTCCGCCTGATTCATGGTCTTTGCGTCCTATTGCATCGCATCCTGCGCGCAGATCGGGAATCGGCGGATATTCGGGGCATCGCAAAAGATATTTTTTAACCCGGCGTGCCCGCATCAGTTGCGATCCGAGTCCGCGATTTTAGAGCCGGTCTTGCGCGCGCCGGGCGGCGACAGGCGGAAAGTGCAGGGAGACGATGAATGGCGATGGAACTAGATAACTTCCTGGACGACGAACTTGATGCCGACTACGTAACCTGGCTGCTCGATCAGCAATCGCCCGACGCGGCGATGCACTACGGCAGGATGTGGGAATATTTCCGCAACGAGACCAGGCAGGCGACGGGGCCGGCGGCGAATTCCCTCAACGCCAACAGCCGGCCGTATTTTCAGGCCCAGGAGATCGGCCTGCCCGCCCGGATAACCGGCGTCGAGCGTTGCGGCGGCCAGACCAGCGCCGATCTGCGGCGAAAAGAGGTCGTCATCGAGAACGACATCGCCTGGCGCGTCCACACGATGGTCGATTTCCTCTTCGGCAAGCCGCCGACGATCAGATCGCTGGCGCCGGACGAGAACACAGCAAAGGCAGTTGAAGGCGTGATGAGTGCGTTGTTCAACGCCAACGGCGGAACGGGCTTTTTTCAGGAGTTGGCCCTGCTCGGTTGTGTGTACGGATTTGTCGACGTGGCCCTCCGCCTCCCGGCCGAAATGTCCGCCCCCCGGTCAGACTCCAATCAGGGCCAGGCGGATCAGTCCGAGGACGGCTTGCATCTTTTGCCAAACTCGGACCGGCCGGGCATTTCTGAATCTTCAGGCGGCCAATCAGTCGCCCGCGATGCAAATCGTCGCCAGTCGGATGCGGTCGACCGCGCCATGTCGGCGGCAGGGCAGGCGTTTCTCGAGGTCATCGAGGCCCCGCGAATCCTTCCGATCCTTCAGGATGACGATTATCGCACCGTGCGATATTGGATTCAGCGATTCAACAAGCAGCCCTCCCGCATGGCGCAGTCGAAAAGGTCGTTCCTTCGGCTGCCGTGGTCGCCCAGGCCGGCCAGTCAGCCCGCCAGCGTCGAGGTCGTGGAGATCATCGGCTCGCAGTGGTGGCAGCGATACGAGGATCGCCAGCTTGTCGCCGAAGGCCCCAATCCACTCGGCTGCCTCCCGATCGTGCACATCCAGAACGTCGCCATGCCCGGCACTTACGAGGGCGCCGGCGACGTCGAGCCGCTCATGCCGCTCCAGGACGAACTGAACACCCGCCTTTCCGACCGGGCGCACCGTGTTACGTACCAGTCGTTCAAGATGTATCTGGGCAAGGGGATCGACGATTTTCTGGAAAGACCCGTCGGCCCGGGCCAGATGTGGGCGACGCAGAATCTGGCCGCCAGCATCGAGGAGTTCGGCTCCGACAGCGGCTCGCCCAGCGAAGACGCCCATATCGACCAGGTCCGCGCTGCCCTCGACAAGGTCAGCGGAGTTACGCCGCTTGCGGCCGGCCTGATTCGCGGCAACGTCGGATACCTGACCAGCGCGACGGCCCTGAAAGTTCTGATGTCCGGGCTGCTGTCCCGCACGGAAAAGAAACGCCTGACCTACGGGGCCGGAATAAATCGTGTCGTGGAACTGGTCCTGCACTGGCTGGACACGGCCGGCCTGCTGCGGACCGCCCCGGCCGACCGCCGGATTGAAATTCACTGGCCGGACCCGCTGCCCGCGGATGAAGGACAGTTGCTCCAGAACGCCCAGATCAAGGCCCAGCTCGGCGTGCCCGTCGAAAGGGTGCTGGCCGAGCTTGGATACGACCGCAAAAAAACCAGCACCTGAACCGCGTCAAATTTTGAAAGGAAAAAGTGATGTCCGACGAAAACGATGAAATCCAGGAATCCGTTCGGTCCGACAGCAGTCTGGACAAACTGGTCCCCGTGGCCGAGTCGATCAAGTATCGCCGCCGCGCCCAGCAGGCGGAGACCCGCACGCAGCAGATCGAGCAGCAGCTCAAGGATGCCCAGTCGCAGTTGCAGTCAAGGGCCGAGGAACTGGCCCTGGCCGAGGCCCAGAGAGACGAGGCGCACAGGCAGATCAGTGTGCTGGAAAACCGGTCGGCGGCGGAACTGGAGCTCGTCCGATCCGGGGCGGTGGACGTGGAGACGGCCAGCCTGCTGCTGTCCAAGCGGATGGACTTCGGCGAGCAGGTCGACCGGCAGGAACTTTCAAAGGCGGTCGAGCAACTTCTGCTGGACAAGCCCTATCTGCGGAGCCAGCCAATACCGGCCGGCAAGACCGCATCGGCCCGCCGCGGACAGCCCGGCACGGCCGCGCAGGTCGCCCAGGCGGCACAGAAGGCCTGCAAAAGCGGCGACCGCAGGGACGTGGCCGAATACCTTCGTCTGCGCCGCCAGGCCGCCGGCGCGAACAAGTAGGCTTTTTCAGTTTGTAACGCGGCTTTAGTTTGTTCAGTCAACCAATCACTCTTTTTCACACACAGGAGAGACAGCAATGGCATTCACAGGCAAGGCAACTTACACGGCCGGTTCGACGCTCCCGGAAATCGCCGAGGACGTGGCCGACATCGTCAGCATAATCTCGCCGTATGAGACGCCGTTTCTGGATCACGTCGGCGACGCGCCCCGCGCGGCGGCCGGAACGTATCACGAGTGGCTCGAGGACGAGCTGCTGCCCAACAAGGACGCGATCGACTGGACCGACTGGGGCACCGCCACGGCCGACACCACCTTCGGAGTCGAGCATCCCGAGCGGTTCCGCGTCGGCGACCAGGTCAAGGCCGGCACCTGCGGCGAGGTAATGTTCGTAAACGCCGTCGGCTCAGCCACGATCAGCGTAGAGCGGGGCTACGGCGACACCACGCCCGAGGCCCTGGCCAACGACATGGGCCTTTTCATCCTGGGCAACGCCGCCCTGGAAGGCGACGACGCGCCCACGGCCCGCTTCACCAGCCGCGTCCGCAAGGGCAACTGGACGCAGATTTTTACCGCCGGCGTCCGCGTCAGCGGCAGCGATCTGGCCGTCAAGAAGATCGCCGTAACTGACGAGCTGGATTACCAGAAGCAGGAGCGTCTCCGCGAGATGCTGCGCGACCTGGAGAGCACGGTCGTCAACGGCACAAGCCCAACGGCCACGCAGCAGGGTTCATCCGGCGTCCGGCGGGCGATGAAGGGGATCATACCGTCCATCGCCACCAACGTCTTCAAGCCCAACGTGGACGGCTTCCCGGCCGCTACAGACCTGAGCGAGGAGCAGCTCAATCTGGCCTTGCGGCTTATCTGGGAAAACTCCGGCAGCATGATCGACACCATCGTGGTCAACGGCTACCAGAAGCGGCGAATCAACGGTTTCATCACCAACAGCCGCAAGTACAGCGCCACCGACTCGACCTTCCGCGACCTGGTGAGCGTTTACGAGAGCGACTTCGGCGTCTGCCGCGTGATCCTGTGCCGCAGCGTCCCGGCCGACACCATCCTGCTGCTGGATTCCAGCCGCGTCAACGTCCTGCCGCTGATAGGGCGCAGCTTCCACTACAAGCCGCTGGCCAGCACCGGCGACTTCGAGACCGGCGAGGTCATCGGCGAGTACACGCTCGAGTTCCGCAACGAGCCTGCCCACGGCCTGATAACCGACCTGGACATCGCGTAAGTGCAATCCCCGGCGCCGAGGCGCCGGGCCTGTCCCGCCAGCGGCTCGCGGCCGAACCCGTAAAGGAAGCCTGCGTCAGCCGCGCGGGACAAACCCGGCGTCTTGCCTATCGGAGAAAGATCATGGCATACTTCTGCAAGGACAGGGACATCCTGGCGACCGAGCCGGTCGTATTTCTGACATCGGCCTTCGCCGGCCAGAAAGTCGCGGCCGGCGGCGACGGCGTCATCTCCGGCACGAGCTTCAGTTCGGTCTCGGCCGATTTCACGCAGGCCCGCGTCGAGGCCGGAATGGTCCTGTGCGTCTATTCGACTATCCCCTCCGAGGGGGCGGCATATGAAATTCTCTCCGTCGATTCCGCGGCCGGCCTGACGGTTTCGGTGCTGAGGGCGGATGAATCGGCGGCGGCTATCGCCCCGCCGGCGGGGACGGCCCTGAAATACCAGGTGCTCACCTACCAGCCGCAGATCGCGGCCCTGTGTGCGCAGCTCGCCGAAAAACTCCGCACTATCGTCGAATCTTCGGGCATCAATTCCGCCGACTTCGCCGACTCCGCCCAGCTCCGCCAGGCGGCCGTCTGCGGCACGCTGGCGAAAATCTTCGCGGCCCGCGCGGAAAATTCCATGCCCGGCGACCCCAACTGGATCAAGTCCGGCCATTACGCCGAACAGTTCGCCGCGATGCGGCTCCAGCTTCGCCTGGCCGTCGACGCCGACGGCGACGGGCTGGCCGAACAGACCAGATCGCTCGGCAACGTCAGCCTGAGGAGATCGTAACAATGAGTTCCGCGGCGACGGCCATTCTTCAGGATATTGTCTCGACGCTCCGCGCGGCGGCGCCCTCGGCGTCGATAAGTCTCGGTGCGGCCCCGGCCGGCGCCGAGGTGCCGCGGCTTGCCGTCGTGCTCGAACAAGTGGAATCTTTCAATCCCGACGATTCAGCCGACGGCAGGTGGCATCGGCTGATCGCCCGCGTGATTGTACGCACACGCTGCGAGAACCAGCCGGACGGCCTGGCAAGGGCCGCCGAACTTTGCGAGTCGGCCGCCGAAAGCCTGTTTACCGACCCTGGCCGGTCGGGCCTCTGCAGCGACCTGCCGATAGGCCGGGCCACCGAGGTCGGCCGAACCGAATCATCCACGACCGTCCGACATCCCGATTACGAAATGGGATTTATCATCCGCTGCCATTTCGAGAGCGAAGGCCAATAAGAGTCTATGTCAAACCGATATTCCCGAATCCTGTCGGCGACTTTCAACGGCGGCGACCTGCCGCTTCCGCTGGCCGTCCAAATTGCCCGCAAGTCCGCCGAGCTTCCCGCCGGCGGCGATGCCGACGCCTTCAGCACGTCGGTCCAGATCGAGCGCCCGGTTCTTCAGGCGACCGTGCGGATTCGCGGCACGGCGACTGCGGAACAACTTGCACTGGGCCAGTCGGGAAGCCTGGTGATTCGCATCGCCTCAGCCGACGGCCATGTTCCGGACCGCACCATCACCATCGACCAGGCCGTCCTGACCGACATCAGCATCGACTATCAGCAGACCTCACCGGCCGCGGCCAGTCTGCGATTCGTCGCCCAGTCGTCCGACGGCCAGACCGATCCGTTCGGCGCGGAGGACTCGCTATGACAACGCTTGACGGACAGGACCTGTTTTCAAGCGGCCCCAGTACGCTTGCGGCCGGGCCGTGGGAACGGCAGTTTGAACGGCGGGGCTTCCCCGGCCTGGATGGCCAGCTCGTGCTGGACATGGGGCTGCGATCCCGCCGCCTCGAACAGGCCGGCCGGCTTCAGGCCGACACGCCGGCGGAGCTTTACCAGCAGGTTTCAGCTATCCAGGCCATGGCCGACGGCGCCATTCACTCGCTGTGCGACAACAACGGGCAGCAGTATCCGAAAGTTTACATCGAACAATTTGAACTCGCCGGCCCGGTGCGGCGCGGCAGAGGTTTCTGGGCCGATTACCGGATCGTTTACAGGCAGATGCCATGACCGGCCAATTCACCATCGACAACATAGATCATCTGGCGGTTTATCCGCTGGACGGCCCGGCCAAATGGCGGGTCGAGTTCCGGTCGTCAAACGCCGGCCTGTGCCATCAGCTTTACGTCAACGGCGCCCTTGCCGACTGGGCCGACACGCCGTCCGTCAGGCATTTCGACCTGGAATGCGACGGGCCGGCCGAGTTGGCGGTCGCGGCGGTCTTGCCCGAATTCCGGATGCGCGATTTCGGGGCGTTTTTGCCGCCGGAAAATCGCCGGCCTGCCTGGGTCTGGCGAGCCGGTGTTGTCAGGCACATCAGCCACAGGCCCGGCGACGCGCTGAAGGTTTTCACAGACCGCGCCACAGGTCAGCTCGATTCCCAGCCGGCCATCGTCCGCGAACTTTGGCCGGAATGGGCTGGCAGATGGGCCTGGGGCGAAGACCTCTTCGGCCTGGGCGGACTGGGCTGGGATGGCTACGCAGCGCCGGGCCTGGGGCGGGGGGCATTCGGCGCCGCCTCGTTCGGAATGGATGCGGACCTGATCGATCTGGAATTGGCACTTGCCGAGCAGGGCGAGCACAGAATTCTGCTTCGCACTGTCGGCCGCGACGGACAATTTGCCGACGCTCCGCTCATCCAGACTGCCGCCGACCCGCCCCCGCAGCCGCCACAAACCGTCGCCGTTACGGAGTATGACGCCGAAACCAGCACACTAATCTTCGCAATTGAGTGAGGAACAAACATGAGCGAACTTTATCCGCCGGACATCGAACTGAACGACCTTTCGGGCACGGCCGACGCCGAGCAGGAGGTGCTTTACATCCCCATCGGCCAGTCGCCGTATTACACGAGCTTTTACAGGATGCTCTATCGCCTGTGCGACGTGGCAAGGCGGGCGGGCGACCTGCGCGTTTACAAGGACGGCGATCTGACCTTCGGCGCGCGGACCGGCAAGGTGCAGAATGGGACGAACTCCATCGCCATCGCCGCGACCGCCGGCAACGCGCTGACCGACGACGCGACCAACTATATTTACTACGCGATCAGCGGCTCGACCGCCTCGCTCGTCTGCGGCACGAACGGATATCCATTGGCCGGCAGCACGCCCCACGTCCCGCTGGCCTCGATTGTCTGCGCCGGCGGGATTTATTCTTTTGATGACATAACCGACGCTCGTGGACTTGCATTTGTTCGAGCTGCGACGGCCATGTCCGTCGAGGCTGCCAACACGCTGGTCGGCGGATCCAACAGCGACGCGGACGCCCTGCACAAACACAATTTTATCGCCGAAAATCTCTGGTCCGTCAGCCACGACACCAGCAAGGTTTTGAGACCTGATGGTTCGGGCGGAGTTGCATGGGGCGACGATTTGACAGGCAGCGGCGGCGCGCCGACCGATGCGGCGTACTGGCTGGGCGGAACACATGCTGATCTGCCGTCGGGCGTTGTTCCGACTGGCGAGAACGGCATCACGGTCGACGCCAGCTGCGGGACCATCGGCCAGACCTTCGGGACGGGCGCCGGCCAGGCGGCGGCGGGAAACGACTCGCGGTTCACCGACGCGGCCAACCATGCGGCGCTTCAGACCACGCAGGCGCACGGGCTGACTCTGGCCAGCAGCACGGCGCCGGGCCTGGGCTTCGCCGACGGAACAGGCGGCGTTAAATCCGCCTCCGGCCAGTTTTCCCTCGACTTCGCCGCGCCCGCCTCGGCCACGGGATTGTCGGATGACGATAAATTCCTTTTCTTCAACACGGCCAACACCGCTACGAAAACGATCACGGCTGACGAGATGGCCGGTTATTTCGCCGCCGGCACGGGCGGAGCAGGCGCGTCCGAAACCATTGTCCGCAAACTGACGCAGCTTGCGCTGACGGCCACGACGCAGACGGCCTACACATGCCCGACCAGCTACTGCGCCCAGGTCTCGATCAACCTGGCCAACCTCGACGCTACAAGCCAGTGCGCCGCGACGACCTACGTTGTGGACGTTTCGGGATCGGCCACGGCGCAAATCGCAAACGGGCTGCTTGTCAACAAAAACAACTCGCACGCATTCGGGCAGAAGATCAATCTGGAGGCCGGCGACAAGATTCTGCTGGCGGCCGGCGGGGCGAGCCAGTTCGACGCGATCCTCGCGATCCGCGAAAAGCTTTTGTCCTCCGCGATAGAGGAATGGAAGATGCAGGCGACGGCGGCGCTTGGCACCGGCGCGGCGGCAGCCTACACCTGCCCGGCGGGCAAGTACGCCCAGTTCGTCATGCTGGCCGGCAACATCCTTTCGACCACGGCCGCGACCAGCGTTACGTTCAAGATTAACGATGTATCAGGCACGACCACGCTGACCGTCGCCAACGCCCTGGCGATAAACAAGAACCAGTATCTGCCTTACTCGCTCGACGTGGATGGCGACGACGGATTCCTGATTGAGGCGGGCGACAGCTTGCAGGCCAACGCCAACGGGACTGGCGCGGTCAGCCTTGTCGTCAACGCATCGGAATGGGCGGTGTAACCATGATTAACGGCGACAAGACAATCGAACGGGCAATACCGCCGCCTCTTTCACCGGTCGGGAGGGATTAGGAAAATGGGCGACTTCGGAAAAACCTGCGTCGTCTCATACAACCAGGCGACGGTAGACCCAGGTGCCGGCGGCAACGTCCACGCCGCAAATCAGGGGTGCCTGCCTGAAAACTTTTTCGGCGACGGCTCGGACGGCGACGCGGACATCGGAGTCGCCACCACCTGGGCGGCCGACGCCGATTATTACATCGTCAAAAAATTCCGCACGTTCCGGACCATCGCCAACATCACGGCCACGGCCGACTGCAAGCTGATGCTCATCTGCGTCCAGGGCGATTGCGAGATCGCGGCCGGGTCGATCAACATGGACTGGCGGGGGCTTTACGGCAATCCGTCTTATGACACCGTCGTCTTTGGCGCGGTGAGGAAAATCGCCCGCGCCTCCGGCCGGCGGTTCGGTTCGGCCGCGGCAAGCCGGTTCGCATGTCCGGCAACCGGAGCGTCGGGCGCGCCTGCCGGCGGAGGCAGCGGAGGAGGCGGCGCTGCGGCAGGCTCGGCCGGAGCGGGCGGGCAGACGGGCGGCGGCGGAGCCGGCTGCGGATACGACGGCCAGCCATCCGGCTACGGCGGGGCGGGAGGGGCGGGTTCCGCCCAGGTCGGCGGATCGGGCGGCGGCGCCGGCGGATATAACGGCGGCTACACGCAGGGAGGCAGCGCCACCGGCGGAAGCGGCTCGGGCGGGAATGCCGGCAGCAACGGCGGGGGAAACTGGTCAAGTTCCGGCGGGGCGGGCAACGACCCAGGCACGAATTCTTCCGGCGGCTCGGCCGTGTTTTCCAACGCGCCGGGCGGCGGGGGCGGCGTGCTTATCCTGCTGGTCGGGGGGACGCTGCGTATCGCATCCGGCGCGCGAATCTCGGCCGACGGCTCGCGCGGCAACGACGAGACATCCGGCTATGTCGGCGATTTCGGCGGCGGAGGGGCCGGCGGTGGACGCGTGATAGTGTTGGCCCGCAGGATCGTCAACGATGGAACGATCCGGGCCGAAGGCGGAGCGGGCGGATACATCGCGCCGAATTCCTACCGATACCGCGACGGCGGTCCCGGCGGCGCCGGAAGTGTGGACGTCGTGGAAATTGGCTGACCCTGTTTCGCCATGGCTTCGCAGGGTTTGCCCTGCATAACGAGCCGAAGGCTACGGCACAGGGCAAGGATGAAAAGATGATTATTTTGCACAACAGACATGACGAGGACTCGCGGCGGTTTGTGGCCGAGGCAGTCGCGCAGTACGGCGATGCGAACGTAACAGTGATCGACTGGCACGGCCTGTCCGACGAGGAAAAAACAAAGTACGTGCGGGCCGGGCTGTCGCCCAGCGCGTTTCCGTCGATCATCGCCGACGCTGCCGAGAAGTGGATTCCCCGCATGGAACGCGACGAGGCCGGCAATGAAGTCGGCGTCCTTGACGGAGACGGCAAACCGGTCATGGATACGATTCCGGCGTCCCTGAAAATTATCCGCAAACCGGCGACGGTCGCGCAGGCGGCGGCGGACTGCGCCGCCCTGGGCCGCCTGGCCACGCCGGAAAAAATTCAGGAAAGAATGGCCGGCTTCTCAACCCATCTCCATGGAGAGAAGGTAGGGTAAGGGTGGAGACAGGGAATAATGAACGGCCGGCCAATGATAACCATGACGGACAAGTCAAGTGCTGTTCCTGAAGGCCGCGATCTGAAATCCGTCGATTCTGAAATTTCAGACCCTGAAAGCGGATGTTCCCGCTTCGGGAAATTCGATTCCGCGATTGCCTCGTTGGGGCCGGCGGGCGGAATCGCCAGGGACATTCTGACAGGCCGGAAAATCCGGGGCTGACAATCCGACATGGAAGACAAAAGTTATGAGTGTTCAATACGACATACATCTTGCACAGGATGACCCGAAGAACATCGACTGGTCGAGTCCGCTTGCCGCTGTGAACGGCGGTTCCGCGGCCGTCAGCCTCAGCCAGCCGCTTCAGCCGGGCGGCGGATACGTCCTGGCGGCCAAAGCCAGGTTTCAATCAGGCCGGCAGGAACAGAACACCCACGTCTTGTGCCGTTTTGAAATCGATCAGGCAGGCCAGCTTGTCCCCTGGCGGCTTGCGGCGCCGCGCGACGTGTGCGTCCGATTGGAAACACCAGGCGCAGTCCGCGTGAGTTTTTCCGTCGGTCGCGAGGTCGGATGCGAGCGGCCGGACCGTTTTGAAATTTTATCCGATGGCGGCAGCGGAGAACTGGACTTTAACGAACCCGCGGGCGTAATCGAAAATTTCCCGGCGACGCGATCCGACTTTTCGACGACGGCAACAGCCGCGGCACTGCCAGCTATTTTTGCCGTCAGGCCGGCTAGGCAAGGCCGGCCTGGTCCGATCAGCCGCATCGTTCGCGTCGTCCAGGCGCCCGCTCCTTCAGCAGTGAGCCTGCTCTGAGGTTAATCATGGAAACGGTTACGATATCTCCGCAAATTCAGGGCTTGCCGGTCATCGCGTGCAGGCCGCTGCGGCTCGTGGCGGATGGCGTCCGCCGTAGCGATCTGGTCGTGCTGGAACTTGAGATGTCCCGCGGGCCGGTGTTCGGCCAGGCTAAAGTTACGGCGGCCGGAAGGTCGGACGCGATTTTCCTGCCCGATCAGATTGCGGCCCAACTGCCGGCTATCGGTTCGGCCGTAGAAATCACACCGCCCGACGGCCAGGCCGGTTTTGTGTTCCGGGGGGTGGCAACCCGGCACGAACTGCCGCTGACGGGCGGGCCGGAAATTCCGCTGGCCATCGTTGAACACGAACTGGCCGTGCAATTGCGCGGCCCGGCCGCCCCGCGATGGGAACTGTCGGCCGGATCGCCTGCCCGCAACGATCAGGGCCGGATTGCCTTCAATGACTCGCAGCAGAATCTGGCCGGCGCCGCCAGATACAACCTGAACGGCAGAAACGTCCGCGTCTTCGACTCCTCGCCGGATGCCGTCTGGTGGACTGCCGGCGAAGCACTCAATTATCTGATCGCCTCGGTTGCGCCGGCCGGCCTGTTCATCCAGTCGGCGGCGGAGATCGAATCGCTTTGCGGACGCGCCAGACTCGAACCGATTCGTCTCGCAGAGATGAACGCCGGGGAGGTTCTGGCCGGCCTTGCGGCTGCGGCGGGCCTGGCCATGCGGGCGGCCGGCGACGGGCGAGGCGCGATATTCTACCGTCCGGGAATTGATGCCAGACGCGTGCAGGCCCGGCTCCAGCCGGCCGGCGCCAGTCTCGACCCCAGGCTCGGCAAGATCAGGCAGGGTTCGCTGAAAAAATCCAAGCGTTCGGCCAGGCCGCGAATCATCGCGCTCGGCGATTTCAAAAGGTATCAGGCCACGTTCCAGCTTCAGCCAGGCTGGGATGCATCGCTCCAGACGACCCGATGGCGGGACTTTGTGCGGAGCGATTCGACCGGCTGGCAGGCCGTCGCGGATGTGTTCCGCAGGTGGGTGCTCAACGAGCACGGCAGATACGCCGAAGGGCCGTGGAATCTGCCGATTCACGATTTTGCGCCTATATCAGCGGAGGATTTTTTCCTGACCGTGCCGCGCCGGTTTTTGCCGTGCCTGTCCTGCGATTCATCCGGCCAGAGCCTCGGCGTCGCCGTCGAATGGCGGGCCGGTACGGACGAACAGTGGCGGCGATGGCCCGGCGCGATCAGTCTGCCCGAGGCCGAATGCGCCATCCGGCTGGACGACGACTGGCTGCCGGCCGACTTTTTTCAGGCGGCTCTCGACGGCCTGGCGGAGTTTCGCGTAACCGCAAGCGTTGATTCCGACGCCCGACTGAAGGTCGAAATTCCGGGCGATCCGGCCCTGCCGTGCCGCGTGATGGATTTTTCGTCGCGGGCCAAATGGCAAAAGGTGCACGCATCGAGCGTGATTCCGGCCGGCGCCGCCGCCTCCGGTTCGCTGGAACGCGACGATCTGGCCCTGCTGCAAAACGCGGCATCCGCCAGGGGGCAACAGGAATCCGCGAGCGTGCGCGTGGAACTGACGCTCGGCTGGGTCGACGCGTCGTATCAGATCGGCGACATCATCGAGCGGCTGGACGGCGTGGGGATCGAGCTTGCCGGTTCGTCCGCGGCCAGGCCCGCGATAACGCATATTCGGCACGAACTTGACGGCAGGTGGCAGACCACGATCGGGCTTGGAGACTGACGATGGCGACAAGAAAAATAATAAGGGACGCATTCGCCCGATATGCCCAGGTCGGCTCGCCGGCCGGCGTTCAGTTGGTTCGCCTGACGGAGCTTCAGGGCAATAACATTTACGTGGCCCGGCCGATCGAATTCGACCAGGACGGGCAGGCCGTCTTCATCGGCCAGTCCACGATGGCTGTAATCAACCTCGCCGAGCCGGCGGGCGAGGACGGCAAACTAGACCTGTCCGCCGACGCGGTCGCCATCGACGTCGAGGGCCGCTGGGTCGTCATGGCCGGGCCGGCTGACGGCGAGGTGTTTGCGGTGCTGGTCGAAAACGACGGCGGGCAGACCGGCGGGGAATCATCCAATTGCTCGTTCACATACACCGTCAAGGACCTCGACGGAAACGTAATGAAGAAAAACGCCGGCGGCGACGACGCGACGGGTATGACGCCCGAATACGCCCGGCTGTCGAACATCGAGTATGAACCGGCCGGCGAAAATTCATATGCCATGGCCTGCCGCGACGGCGGCCAGCTCAAGCTGCTTGCCTGCCTTCAGGAAAGGCCCAAGTCCGGCACGTGCTGACATGACTGACGGAATGTTACAATCCCGCGGCGGAAAATTGCTTGCGGTCGGCGGCAAACTCGCGGCCGACTGCTGCTGCGAAAATCCATGCAGCGAATGGACCAATCCTCCGGCCAACAATCCCGTCGCAGTCGTGAGCATAACGCCCGCCCAGCCGTCATATGACTGCTACCGGCTTTTCAACGGCACTTTCGGAGGGACGACCTTCCTGGGCTTTACAAACTATTCTGAATACTGCCAGTGGGTCTGGCGGTATTCGGACAGCAGCGCCGGTTACGTTTATGTATATCTGCTTTACGGCAAAGCCGCCGGCTGCTGGTGCGCGGCGCTGGGCTGGATGGGCTGGACCGATTGGCAGGGTTACGGCAACAGTTATCCTCCCGTGTGCCTGGCCGACGTGCTCAATATCAATTCCCTCGAGTACCACGCGGCCGAACTGCCCGAAGGCAGCATAAACATAATAAACGGCAAACTGTCCGGCTCGTTCAATCTGGCCGGCGGAGGGGGCAACTGGTCGTGCCGCGGCTTCTGGCCGATCTTCTTTTCGGCGGCCGTAACGATCTCGCAGGATTGAACGTGAAGACCGATTTTTTCAACTCGATTCACTGCGCCAGCCGGCTGCACTGCCGCACCTGCCGCGACCGCGAAGACGGACGGAAATGGCGGGAAATTATCCGGGGCGAATTCGGAAACATGGATGCCGGCTTTGAATCCGATTTCGATTGCCCGCGCGGCCTGCCGTGGGGCTTTCTCGACTTCGCTCTCGCGAAGCCGAATTTGAAATCCGAGATTTCAAATCTCAAATCTTTGGCCAGCCGCCGGACCGCGGAAAACTGTCGGGCCTGCGAATATTTTCAAGGACGCCGCTGCATGCTTTACCGCGGCGGACGCTGCACGCCGTGCGAGTTTGCGGCGTATCTCAATCAGCCCAATGCAATCTGTCCGGCGGGAAAGCAGTTTTCAGATTCAAGTCCGGCGCCGCAAGGCGACACCGGGGAGCGATAATGGAACCGATCAATATCATGTCGCAGTTGGCAAGTCTGGGCGCGGCGGGGATCATGGGCGCGCTGTGGCTGATGGAGCGGAGGCTCAGCCGCCAGCGCGAGCAGCAGTTAACCGAATCGCACGAGCGGATCATCCGCGACGAGCAGCGGCTGGACAAGCTGACCAGGGTCGTAGAGCACAATTCCGCAGCCATGACAAAGTTCGCCGAAAACCAGCGGGAACAGACCGAGGTGCTCCGCCATCTACTGGAGGAACTTCACCATGAGCGGACAAGTTAAATGACTGCATTGATGTTTACCCAGCCGGGGGCGGCTGGGCCACAGATCAAGTGATAACAGGAAAGGAAAAGATCGTGATGAAAATTGTAACTACATTCATGTTGCTGTTCGTGCTCGCCGGCGTGCTCGGCGGCTGCGGGGTGATGATGACCGGCGAATATTCGCGGCTGCTGGATGAGACGGCCGCCCTGTCGAATCAGACGGCCACGATGGCTGAGAACAGTCAGTTAACGAGCGAGCAGAAGACCGCCTCGCTTCGCAAGCAGGCCGACACGTGGGCGAAGTTCCAGGACGCCAGAGACGGGAAAAAATAATCCCAATTTGAAATCTCAAATTTCAGATATCAAATTTCAAATCTGAAATTTCAGATTTCAGATCGAAGGAGAAAACCATGGCAACAGAAAATCAGACATGGCTTGAAAAATTCCGCGACTCGATTCCCCCGGAAATCCGGACTCAGATCGACGACCTGGGCGAGTATGTCGGCAAATTCACCGAGACCGAACTGCGATGCCTGCTGGAGCGAGTCAGACTCGGCGAGGTCCGGGCGGTTTATCAGCAGATTTACGCCAAAATGTCGGGCACGGAAGTGCTCGACGCGTGGGATCAGATCAATGCCAAATGGCAGGCGCTGAATGAAGAACAGTGGAAGCGTCTTGAATCGGCCCGGTCGATCGCGCTGGGCATTCTGGAAGTGCTGACAAAACTCGCCCTGGTCGGGGTGTTTCTTTGACGCAAGAGCCGCGATATCAGCGGCAGGAAGGATTCTGGAAATGGACAGGACCGCAATCGTAAAGATGCTGGCCGGCACGGCAACCCGCGGCGTGATGTGGGTGCTGGCGTATATCTCCGCCAGATTCGGCATCGAGAACGTGAGCGACGAGACGAGCCAGGCCGTCGGATATTTTCTGGCGTCGACCCTGGTCGCCGCCGCCGCGACGGCATGGAGCTGGCACAAGAATCGCAAACTGCTGGCGGCCGCGCCGCCGGCAAAATAAGGCTACTGATTGAGTTCAAAATCCGCGTCGGCCAGCGCGCGGAGGATCGGTATCTGCCCGGCGTGGTAGGCGAAATGCTGGGTGATATAGTGAATGATGAACTCGACAGTATATTTTCCGCCGTAATCGCAGCGGTTCAGGTCGGCGCTGGTCAGTTTCGCGATGACATCCTGCGTCTGCGCGTGCACCTGCCGCAGATCGGCGACGAGGTCGGCGGTATTCTTGCCCTGGCGGGTGTTGAATTCGCTTTCGCGGTCGCGCAGCAGCGGCAGATGGCCGATGCGGTTGCCGATCCACTGGTGCTCGGTGCCGCGCAGGTGCATGAGGATGTTGCCGATGGAATAGATTTTCTCGGCCGGGCGCTTCCAGAGGTTGTCGTACGACAGGCCGTCCACACCTTTGTACACATATGTGCGGCTCTGGTCCAGGTTGGACACCACGCTCAGCAGGCTCGCCGGGCAGCGGCTTATGATCGGCCAGGCCCAGCCGCCGGGCAGGTTGGCCGTCTGGGCGGTGTCGCCCTGGATGTTGTCGTCCGCCCCGTTTCGCATCGGTTTTTTGCTCATATCAGCGTCCCTATCTGACGAGTTCGTCGCCCGGCCCGGCGGTCCGCATCACAGCTTGGGCCACCGTCTGGTGCGTGGCCGGGTCCATCATCTCCGGCAGCAGGTCGTCGCCCTTGACCGATTCGGCCAGCGCTTGGGCGGCGGCCACCACCATCTGAACCGTTATCATCTTAGATCGGCAATCCAGCGCCCCGCGGAATATGCCCGGATACGCGATTGCGTTGTTCATAATCCGGCCGTCGGCGTAAATGGCCGCACCGCCCGACATCGCGTCGGCCCGGCCGATCTCGCTTACCGGGTTGGCCAGCGCGAACACGATCGGATCTTTGGCCATCGACCTGACCATGTCCGGCTTGACGATGTTGGCCTGGCTGACGCCGATAAAAAGGTTCCTGCCCTTCATGGCCTGGGCGAGCGTTCCCTTGAAGCCGCCCTTGTTGGTCCGCCCGGCCAGGGCGTTCTTCTCGGCGTTCATTCCCTCTGCCCGGCCGCGATGTATCGCACCGGTGCGGTCGCACAGGACGACATCGGCGGCGCCCTGGCCCAGCAGCAGGTCGGCGATAGCTGTGCCGGCCGCGCCCGCCCCGCTCATCACGCAGTTGATCTCCCCGATCCGCCTGCCGGTTTTTTTCAGGGCCGAGAACAGCCCGGCCAGCACTATCGTCGCCGTGCCGTGCTGATCGTCGTGCATGACGGGTATGCCCAGCCGGCGGTCCAGCTCGCGGGTAATCTTGAAGCAGTCGGGCGCGGCCACGTCCTCGATCTGGATCGCCCCGAACCCGCACGCCAGGGCCTCCACGATCCGGATGAACTCGTCGGCGTCGTGCGTGTCGATGAGGACCGGCTCGGCCGAGATGCCGGCGAACTCCCAGAATATCGCGCTCTTGCCTTCCATCACCGGCAGGCCGGACAGGCAGCCGATGTCGCCCAGGCCCAGGATGGCCGTGCCGTTGGTCGCGATGGCCACCTTGTTGGCGATGTTCGTGAACTCGCGGGCGCAGGCCGGGTCTTTCTGGATGGCCTTGCAGACCCGCGCGACGCCCGGCGTGTAGACCATGCGGAGATCGGTGTTGGATTTTATCGGCCGGCGGCTGCGCATCTCGCACGCCCCGCCGCGGTGCGTCTCCAGCGACATGTCCAGCACATCCAGCACCTTCACGCCGTCGAGGCTGCTCAGTGCCTTGCGGATCGCCGCGGCGTGCTCGTCTCCGGCGGTGAAGACCTCAAGCTCGTAATGAACCTCGCCGGCCGGGGCGTGGATTATCTGCGCGCGGCCAACCCGCGCCGCGCACTTCACTTGCTCGATCGCACCGGCTATCGCGCCCAGCGACAAATCTTCCGGCCCCGCCAGCCGGAACGCGAAAACTATCGGCAGCGAAAACCTGTCCTGCACCGCCCTGTCGAATGCCATCCTTAACCTTTCAATGATTTCCAGAACGCGAATATCTGTAAGACGTGCAATTTTGTTGCACGCGGAATAAGCTATTCAATCCAAACAGGCAGGGCCTGACAAGCCATTTTAAAAAATATCCCCATGCTCGCGCATGGGGCTTTATGAATGGTTCGCAACGGGTTATCTTGTAAAGCCCCGCATGACAATGCGGGGACGGCTGTTTCGGTTTTTCTCGGCAATTTAAAAATAAGATTCTCTTCCCAAAAACGTGCTTAGGTTTTGTTCCGATGCGAATCTGACAACTCCATCATGTTAGCCCGAAGGGCGACTGACAGTAGCCCTGGCGGGCTGAAAAGTTTTGCACCGGGGAATCGCCCGAATTCCGGAGTAATCTTCCATAACTGATTCATTACTATTCGTTTCTGCCAATGGCCAAAACGTCAATAACAACATCATTGTATTGTCGGGCGGGCGGCTCTATTAGCGACGGTTGATCACGCTGATATTCGTGGGTTGGTTACCATATGACTTCCTTACGTCGCGGAGCTGCCTCGTTCCTGGATATTCCGGGGCTGAAATATTTCTCCGGCAGTCTGATGGGCGGGAAATCCTGGCTGTCATATCAATTTATGGCCAGCGAGAATCAATTCTGGAAACTCATATTGCCAATCGACTGGACCTGGAGTTTGATGACATTGACGCCGTTGACTGCTATGTCTTTTTCTTTTCCTTGGCCTTTTGAGCGGTTTTTTTGTCGTGTCGGCGGAGCAGCCAGTTGATCAGGCCTCTCATGCCCAGGCTGGGCATGATCCACGAGAAGAACCCCAGTTCGATCTGGACGGACTGGCCGGCCTCGGTCGCCGCGCGCAGGTATGCAACGCGGAACCGCTTCTTGCCCTGCTGAATCCAGTATCTTTCGGTCTTGGCCTGCCAGCGGAGTTTGTTCCTGGGCTTTCGCCAGAGCGAGTAATACTTGTCCTGGACCTTTTCCATGGCCCATGGGACGCCCTCGGCCGGTTTCATCCCCTCATCGGCGGGCATGCACTTGTCCTGGAAGATGATGTCGGCCGCCAGGTGGGCGGCACTGATATACGCCCCGCGGGCCTGCCGTTTCCCGTCAAGGTCCCAGTATTCCTGGGTTTTTTTCTGCCATTCCTCAGCCAGGGCGGGCTTTTCACACAGCGGCTGCAATTCCGGATATTCCTTCCCGACCCTTTGCATGGCCCAGTCAACCCCTTCCTCCGGCTCGATCCCCTCATGAAGCGAGTGGCCGTACTGGTCTTGCGGAATGGCCTGCGAGCCGGGCGGCTGCTCGGTGTCGTAAACCTCCCTGTTTTCGGGATCGCTGAGGACCTTGTACGCCTCGCTGGCCTCGATGAACTTTTCGGAAGTCTGAGGATCCCTGGTTACGTCGGGATGAAATTTCAGCGCAAGCCGCCTGTATGCCCTTTTGATCTGGTCAAAAGAGGCGACAATAGAAACGCCTAACACCTTGTAGTAATGGCCGCTTGACATAGTCTCTCTATAAAATTATAGCGGCCTGCGCGTTGCGGGTACAGTCCAAACTGCCCAAAACACGTTTGTCGGCATAACCATTGCGTAGTAAGCCTGTTGACAGGTTTTTTCAGGCGGTGATTTGGCTGTTTCCTGCGGCATCGGGCATGTTGTCTGTTTAATTTGAGAGGATTGAATCCGGGCTGTCGATTGTGTCTTTGTTTTAATCGGCAAGTTCGTGTCTGACAATGGTTTGCAGCAGGCCGTCGATTGTCGATTTGCGGGCTGTTACGGTGGGTTTGAAACCGCGAGCGGCCAGAGTTTCGGCGGTTACCGGGCCGATGGCGGCCAGCTTGCTTTTGCCGAAATCCAGACCGGCCTTTTCGGCCAGGGCCAGGAAATTTCTTGCGGTCGAGGAAGATGTGAACGTGATCCAATCGACCTTTTCGTCCTTGAAGGCCCCGACAGCCTCGGCGGGCAGGCCATCGGGTGAAATCGTCCGATAGACTGCCACGTCTTCGACGATCGCGCCGGCCTGCGATAGCGAATCGGTCAGCCGCTCGTCGGCGATGTCCGCCCTCGCCAGCAGGATTTTTTTGCCGCTGATTCCAGCCTGCACTAGCGCCAAGCCGAGCGACTCGGTCGTGAACTCATCCGGGACTAAATCGGCGAGAATGGAGCGCCGGGCCAGCGCATTTGCCGTTCCCGGCCCGACGACCGCGATCTTCAACCCGGCCAGCGCCCGCGAATCCTTGCCCAGCCCGGCCAGCCGGTCGAACAGGGCGCCGACGCCGTTGGGCGAGGTCAGGACCAGCCAGTCGAACCCGCCCAGCCGCGATATGGCCGCGTCGATGAGCGAAAAATCGTCCGGCGGCCGGATGTCGATAGTCGGCGCCTCGATCACGCGGGCGCCCAGTTCGGCCAGGCCGGCCGAAAGTTCCGACGCCTGATGCCGGCTGCGGGTTACCACCACGGTTTTGCCGGCAAGGGGCAGTCGGCTGAACCAGTCAAGCTGCTCGTGCAGGCTGACGGTCTTGCCTATGATCGTCAGGGCCGGCGGTTCGATGCCAGCGCGCCGGGCCAGTTCCGGCAGTTCGTCCAGTTTGCCGCAGACGCATCGCTGGTCCGGCGAGGCGGCGTTCTGGACGATCATCGCCGGCGTGTCGGCCGGCAGACCCGCCTCGGTCAGCCGCTCGACAATCAGCGGCAGATTTTTCACGCCCATGTAAAAGACCAGCGTATCGACGCCCGCCAGCGCCCGCCAGTTGATGGCCGAGGCTTCTTTGGCCGGGTCCTCATGGCCGGTGATGAATGCCGCGCTCGACGCCGCTCCCCGGTGCGTCAGCGGCACGCCCGCGTAAGCCGCCGCCGCGACGGCCGCCGTAACGCCCGGCACTATCCGGAAATCCAGCCCGGCCTGCCGCAGGGCAAGTGCCTCCTCGCCCCCGCGCCCGAAGATAAACGGGTCGCCGCCTTTGAGCCGCACCGTCAGCAGGCCGCGGGCGACCTTGTCAACCAGCAGCCGGTTGATCTGCTCCTGCGACATCTCGTGCCTGTCGGCCTGCTTGCCGACGTAAACAAGCTCGGCCCCCGGCCGGCAGAGCGACAGCAGGCCCGGGGCGACCAGCCTGTCGTATATGACCACGTCGGCCCGGCCGAGCCAGCCGGCCCCGGCCCGCGTTATCAGGTTCGCCTCGCCCGGCCCGGCGCCCAGAAGAATCGCCAGCCCGCGGCACGGTTTTTCGTGTTCGGGTTTCATCGCCTGAAAATTAAGATCGTATTTCTTCAAATTTCTCTTGCCTTATATCTTAATGATGCTAATGATATAATGTCGATACCGGCAATAAGCAAACAGGAGCGCTTATATTATGACAGGGCGAATGGATTCTCCCGAGACATCAGCCGGCTCCCCAGCCTCCCCCCCGCAGGTTACCATCTATGGCATCCGCCGCTCGTCGGACCGCGGCAACATCCCGGACCCGCTAAAGCTCCTGGAGTTGTCGGCCACGGGCATTGTCGCCCGGTCGGATCAGCCTTACGACGCCGGCCAGCAGATGGTCCTGTGCATGCCGCTTACGCTGGGGACGGGCAAGGGCTGCCTGCCGGCTACCGTAGTCCGCTGCGACAGGGATTCCGACGGCTTCAGGGTCGGCCTGATGTTCCTTAAGGCCGCCAGCGCCTGACCGCCGCACCGGCCGTGCAGCATGGAGGCAAGTCGGAGGACTGGCCCGGAGGCATTATCCCTTGTTTTTTCCCGGGCGCTATGCGATAATATGATTGCCGGGCCACCCGTGAAAAAAGGTCCTCGGGCCATCTTCGGATAAGCTCCTTTTAACCAATTAGGGACACTGATCCCTCTATATGACCTGTACGGGGGCCCGGCTTTTTTTGAGGTGTGGCCGATGCTTCACTTCACAAGTTGCACGCCTTACTTTCTGATGTTGTGGGCTGGCTTGTCGTGCGTTTATCGGACGCCGGCACAACGACGGCAGGAAGATTGTTTGCCCGCAGCCAGGCCAGTGTCGCGTCGCGCAAGGCCGGCAGATCAGATAAGTGGATCATGTATATTTCCCCTGATCGCAGCAGAATGTTGACGTATTTGGCGTTTAGATTATGTCTTTGTTCAGTCCAGACAAGCAGCAGTTCTCCCGGCGCGTTTTGCGGCAGGGGGATGTAGTTGTACTCGCACGGGCCGCAGTAAGGCGGCGAAAAGGGTTGCAGGGCCGTTGGGGAGAGTGGAGAAATCAGGGACTTGGCTGAAAATGTCCTCTCGCTTACAAGGTCTCGAAGATCGGACGGCGGATGCCCATTTTTTGATTCATATGAAGTATATTCCTTGTAAATGGCGTTAATATTTGACTGGTCGGCTCCCCACCTGGCATGCGCTCTTGCGGCCGCGCAACTCGTTAAACAACCCCAGAAAACGACGGCAGCGCAAAGCACCGTGGCCAGAGAGGTCAGATAGAAATTTCTGAATGGATAATTACAGTTCTTGAACACTTGGCTGTAAATAAAGAGCGTCGGCAAATACAAAATAGCCGCGAACATGCCGCTGGCTGCGAGCACGTCGGTTTCAGTCATATCCCTGGCGATAAAGGAAATGGCGATAACCAGGAACAAAGGCGAGAATGTGCCGACAAGCCATCCGATCACGCAGGGAAAGATTCTCTGGGATATGGGAATGGCTTTGAGCTTCGCGAGTCTGCGCTCCAGGCCCGAGACGATAACCGGCAGTACCAGGCCCAGCGCCGCGCCAAGCCCGACCGCCTGCAACTCCACCAGATAAAGCTCATATCCTTCTACAGGTTGAGGCGCCATAAAAGTGCATCAATACCTGTAATGCTCGGACTTGAAGGGTCCGTCGGTCGGGACGCCGATGTAAGCGGCCTGTTTGGCTGAAAGCTTCGTGAGCTTGGCGCCGATCTTGGCAAGGTGGAGGGCGGCGACCTCTTCGTCGAGCTTTTTATCCAGCCGGTAGACGCCGACCTTTTTCTTGTTGGTCCACAGGTCGATCTGGGCGAGCGACTGGTTGGTGAAGCTGTTGCTCATGACGAAGCTGGGGTGTCCCATCGCGCAGCCGAGGTTCACCAGCCGGCCTTCGGCAAGCAGGAAGATGCTGTGGCCGTCGGGGAAGGTGAACATGTCCACCTGCGGCTTGATGTTGGTCTTCCTGACGCCCGGCCAGTTGTACAGCTCGTTGACCTGTATCTCGTTGTCGAAGTGGCCGATGTTGCAGACGATGGCCTGATCTTTCATTTTGCTCATGTGCTTTGCGGTGATGATGTCGCAGTTGCCGGTGCACGTAACGTAG